>JAGBWB010000057.1 GCA_017629975.1 Lentisphaeria bacterium | reverse complement strand
TCATTGACCCTGAATCGTTGGAGTTTGAAAGAGTCTGCCGGGGACGCCTTGGCGGGATCCCCGGATTTTCCTGCTGTTCTTTCCCGGAAAATGCTGACGGAAAAACCATTGCTGCGGTCTCGTACCTCTTTTGTGATGACGCGTCTGTTCTCAATGTCAAATTTTATGCGGATGATCCGTGCAAATTCTTTTGCAACAAAAATAAACTCTTTGACGGCAGCTGTGCCAGAGGACAGGAGATATCAATCCCCTTGAAGAGGGGAATGAACCGGCTGACTCTCTTTGCCAAACCGGGGAACGCCAGCATGGGAGTTATGTTTGCCGCTCCCGATTGGCCCGCAGAATTGACTTTTTTGAGCGATATGCTTGACACGGCTGAGCCGGGATGGTGCGTCGGCACCTTGTCACGGCTGAAGTATGAAGAGTGTACACCTGCTGTCAGAATAGAAGCCCTGCCGGATCTTGTATTTTCTCTTTCAAATCTGCACAGTGTCAATGATATCGGAGATTGGCTCCGGAATGCCCGCCTTGACAGAACGGAAACAGAAAGTGATCTCCTCGTTGAAAGCGAGTGGATGCTTTTCAAACTTCCTGAGCTGCACTATGGGTGTCTCCATTTTTCAATGACTGCCGGAGCCGGGGATATCGTTGATATGATCGTCGGTACCGGCTGTGATGAAAATACTTTTTTTCTCCACTGTGCCAATGGGGATGACAGAGAGGTCATCAGCTGCATCTGCCGTGAAGGGGAAAATGATATGTCAGCGCCTGTGCCTTCTGACTGCCGGTATGTATTGATCTACGTCCGAAAAACCGGGACGGGGGTGCGGGTGACTCCGCCGCTTTTTGATGAACTCTCAAGAAATTTCAACCGTGAATGCAGCTTTTCGTGTTCAGAGCCTTTCTGGAACGATCTCTGGAAGACAGGCCGGGAGGCTCTGGCCCGGTCAAGTGTGGCGATTTTTCCCTCAGACGGCTGTATCGCCCATGACCTTTATCTGCTGGACTCTTTTTTTGAGGCAGCCAACGTGGCAGCTGTTTTCGGAGATTCCGGATACATTACCGCCCGGCTGAGGCAGTTTGCCGGGGGACAGCTGGAAAACGGTGCCATCGTTTCACTTGCTTCCGGCAATGATTATGATCCGGCTCTCTTCCACATGTTTTTCTTTCCCGGATGGATCCTTTACAACTACCGTTTTTCCGGTAATATGGTCGAAATGCACAGTCTGCTGCCCAAACTTGATGCAGCCAGAAAATTTCTTGCTTCTCTTCTGGATGAAGAAAAATTTTTGCTGGACTCCGATATGATTTGCGAATACAGCGGAGCAGAAGAGGATCATGTCGTCACATGCAGATACCCGGTGGTGATGAATGCTCTTTTTTGCAGATTCATGATCTCAGCTTCTGAGATCTACAATCTTGCTGAACGCCCCTTTGATGCCAAAGAATGCCGCCATCTGCTGCGGCATGTTTCCGCCAGTCTGATTGAGAATTTCTTTGATGAAGAAGCCGGATTATTTGCTGATTTTCCCATTAAAAGTAAAGAAGATAAAGTTCAGTTTTCTCTGTTGGGGAACTTTTTTCCGCTTTTTGCAGGGATCAAAACCCAGGAGTGTTTTGAGAAATTTGTCAATACATTCTTTGATTTTGAAACAGGCGCAGCCCGTACCGTAGAAGCGGAGTCCCCTTGTTTTCACTATCTTTTTACAGAGATGCTCTTTGCTTTGAAACAGCATGAGTGGGGATTCCGCTACCTGAAAAATTACTGGGAACGCCGTATGGACTTTGCCGGTGCCGCCTGGCATGATCCTGTTTCAGGTGTGATCAGAACTTCCCGTTTTGCAAACGGAAATTCAGTTGTGCCCAATGTGTTCCTGCTTCGTGAGATCATCGGTGTCAGGTTGGCGGAACCTGCCCATTCGCTTATTTACTTTGACCCTGCCTGTGACCTTGTGGATCACGCAGAAGCCGCCATACCTACGGTTCAGGGGCGCATACACATTTCCTGGAAAAAACAGAGCGATGGCGGTTTGGAGGTCAATATTTACTCCAGTCATCCCCTGCAGGTCATGCCGGAGTTCCCGGAAGAGATCATCCGCAAAACCACTTTCAGCCTCAGTGAAAATGTGGTGCTGGTCAAGGCTGCCTCTCAGGAGAATGATTAATGAAACTTCTTTGGGAAATTTTCTTTTTTTGTGCAGCAGCAGGAACACTTTTCAGCGCTCCCCCTTCCGCTGTTCCTTCTGGAGAGAAAGAACGCATTTCAAAGGAATCTTTGCTTAAAAACGACAAATTGTTCCGTTATACCACAGTAAAACCCTGCGGACTTGACAAATACAAGTATTTTTGCTGCCCTGTCCGGAAGATCGTCAGACGCCAGGCAGCAGAGGGAAAGTGGACCGATTATTGCTACAACGGCAAAGATGAACTCATAGGCATTCGTAAAGGCGATCACCGCGGCACAGTCAAGCGCAGTGACTTTTCTGCGGTCAGCGGATGCACACAGTGCCGTAACAGTACGATCAAACAGCACTCCTGGAAACACAACACCAAACCGAAACTTGCTCCGGCAAAAAAGAAGAAAAAGAGAAGATGAAACAAACGGCTGCCGCAAATGTTGATGCGGCAGCCGTTTTCTATTGGTTGAAAAACTTTTTACGCCATCATGCGTTCAAGATTTTTCATCGCTTCATCAAGAAGACCTGCTTCGTAAAGGAAATCAAGGATCGTATAGCGGTTGCGGATCAGCTGGGCGGTACGGATGCCGTGGAGAAACTGTTCTCTGCTCAATCCGATCTCAGCAGGCGTTACAGGACAGTTTGCCTTTTTGAGCATACTTTGAAGTTCTTCAAAAGAGTAGAGCTGTTCAGCAAGTTTTTTCCCGAGATCTTCCCAGATCCCCGCGATAAGTTCCCGCCGTTCAGCGGCGGCCTGACCGGTACGGAACTTGGCAAGAGAGATTTTTTTCGGTTCGGCGCCGTAACAGTTTTTGACAAGCAGAGCGTCAATTTCAGCGCTCCTTTCCTCTTCAGATAGAACCGGTGCAGCTTTTGAAAAGGCTTCAGTGACGGGGGTTTTGATGATATACTCCATCAAAAGAGAGGTTGCAAGCAATCCTACGCCCACTTTGAAACCGTGGGAGACATCCTGACCATCTTTCTGAAGTCCCTCCATTTCCCAGACATGGCTGAAAAGGTGTTCAGATCCGGATGCCGGACGGCTGTCAAGCATCATCTGCATACTGTAACCTGTGGCGGCGAGTCCTTCAAAGATGTTGAGCATGTCACTGGAATCAGCGACCCAGCGGCGGATATTTCCCTGGATCAGCTGCCACACATCTTCGCGGATCGGCTGCTCTCCTGCGGCATCGGCGATGATCCAGTCTGCCCCGGCGACTACCTTGGTCAGCAGGTCGGCAAAGCCGGAGCTGAGCATGGGGGCAGGAGCCGTCGCCATAATGGTGACATCGGCGCAAAGAGCAGCGGGAGCAGGACACTTGACCGTCTGCTTATTGTGATTCACTGCAAGAGCAGCGCCGGCGGAGGTGAATCCGTCAACGGAGCAGGCTGTGGGAACGCAGCAATAGGCGACCTTTTTCAATCCGGAGGCACATTTGACAAGATCGTTTATGACACCGGAACCCACTGCCACAGGAACGCACTTTTCCGGCATGACGGCACTGAGTTTTTCAGAGTAGGCAAAGTCCGGATGCAGCACAGGAGTTCCGGGGAATATCCACGGTTCAGCGGGAGCCATGCCCGCTTCAATCAGATATTGCTGTGCTTTTTTTCCGGCGGCCTCCCATGTATTTGTATCGGCTGCGATCCAGGGCGTAAGACCGGGGAATTCCTGTTTCAGCAGTTGAGGGAGATATTTCAAAGCTCCCTTGCCCAGAACGAAACATCTGGTATCAAGTCCGGCGGGAACCGGGATCACAGGCATGGTGTTGTCAGACATAGTGAGAAATTCCTTTTGTCATTTTCCGGCTTCAATGTCGGCGGAGTCCACTGTGACTCCTGACTGGTTGATATAATCAACATGGATCCTGCCGGGAGAAAGGGTGATTCCCCCGCCGGTGAAACCGCTGTAATCCTCTCCGGGGCTGGGAACTCCGGTAACAATGGCAGGAGCGCCCTGATTGAAAATATCATTTTCGCTTCCGGGCAGAGTGACATAGTTCCGGTGCTTGTGGCCGTAGAAATAGCCACAGGGCTTGATCTCTTCACGGATGATTTTGCACCATTCAGAGTAGATATCATATTCAATATCAAAGGGGGGATTGTGGGGCTCGGAAAAGTTTATGTGGGAAACCACCATGCGGTACTGAACGCCGGGGGCGTTGTATTCAGAAGCGCCGGAGGCCGTGACTTTTTTAAGGAACGCTGTTTCCCGCTTGCGGAAAAAATGGCAGCAGTTGACGCCGCCGTATTCAATGCTTTTATCAGGCTTGTCTTCGGCACAGTCCAGCACGATTCCCCACACCGGCCCCAGACGGAATGTATAGAAGGAATAGCCGTTGGCTGAGGGGGTGAACTCCGCCTGGCGTTCTGCCCATGCCCCCCGCAGATCGAGGTTGCCCCTTGAAAAGACTACCGGGATCTCCCCGCCTGTGATCTCTGAGGCAATACGGTGAACATAGAGCAGTCTTTCGGCACTTTCACTGTTGTCGTGGATATCACCGTTGACAATGAGAAAGTCCATATCTTTGAAAGATTTTGCGGCATTGATGCCCGCTTCGATGTGATTGTGGACATCTGAAATCAGAAAGAATCTTGGCGCAGCTGAGTCAACTTTACGGAACTTGAAGGTAACTTCTCCTTCCATATCAGGTTTGTTGTAATATGAGACACGCTCCTGGAAACGGCGGTATCCGATGGTATATTCCCCGGCAGCATCAAGTTCACCGGCAGGGACTGTGATTTTGTGGAGCATCGTTTCTGAGCGCAGGACTCCGTTGGATTCATCAAAGTATTCGTTATCGCCGATACGGCACCACATAACATTTTTTGAAGAGGGGATGACAAAAATCTGATATGTGTCACCGACAGCATAAACAATAGGGGTTGAAGCAAATATTTCACCCGGCAGATCAGCAAGTGTCATAATTTTTTTCCTTGGAATTGATGCTTTGCGGTCACTTTTGACCGACCATTTTTATAATATAGTGTCTCTTTTCTCTGATTACAAGACAGACACTATGTTAAAAACAAAAAAACACCCCGCAACTTTTGGTGAAAATTGCGGGGTGGGGGGGAAAGCAGGAGTGCTTATTTGCTGTTGAGCAGATTGAGAGCGTTGGTGCGTCCCATCCTGGTCAGCTCTTCCTCGGTCCAGATGTTGAGGGATTCAAGGAACGCCATACACATGCCGATGGTGGAGGCGGAACCCACCAGACATTTTTTCACAGGATTGTGGAGTTTGCCGTTGGGTTCAAGAATGGCGTCATTTCCCAGCACATGATAGCGACCGGGTTTGAATCCGGTGGCTTCAGCCTGGTCACTGGTGATGATCATCTTGTCAACACCTTTGGTGCGGATGAAGACTCTGAGCAGATCGCCGGGGAGGTGGTGACCGTCAGAAATGCACATGGCAGTGAGACGCTCTTCGGCAAGACCCGCCCAGACGGGGTTGTTGTGACGGTCGAGCAGATTGGGACATCCGTTGCCCAGATGGGTCAGAAGTTCAGCACCGGCATCGGCAGCGGCTTTGACCTGTTCGTAGTTGGCCATGTGGTGTCCGACGGAAACGTGGATGCCCACTTCCCGGGCGCGGGCGATGGCTTCAGGAGCATTCTGAGCATCAGCTCCGATGGTGATGATCTTGATGAATCCGTCAGCATTCAGCTGGTCAACAGCCTCTTTTGAGGGGATCTGGACCCAAGCGGGATTGTGAGCGCCCACAGCTCCGGGCGTGTTGGAAATAAAGGGACCTTCAAGGTGAACACCGGGGACCTTGTCGGCGTAGCCGTGGGATTCAACAGCCTTCTTGATGATGGGAATGTTGCGGCGGTAGAGTTCCATGGGCCCCGTGATGATGGTGGGCAGGAAAATTTCGGTGCCGGCGGCAAAAAGCTCTTCGCAGGCTTTGATGACCATATCGGCAGTCAGTTCGGGATTGGAAAAGTCAACTCCATTGTGACCATTGACCTGAAGATCGATCCATCCGGGATTTTTCATTTTTTTCTCCTTGAAAATTGGTTTATGTAATGTGTGAACAACTTAATATATACCTTGAAAGCTATTTTGACAAGCTCAATATTGTAAAAGTTTCAAAATGTGCCGTGCAGGGAAACATATCAAGAGCGCCGGAACTTGTGACCTGATACTTTTCCGAAAGCAGTTGAAGATCCCGGCAGAGGGTGTCCGGACCGCAGGAAATGTAGAGGATCTCCGGAATGCCGCTTTTCAGGATCTTGCTGACCAGCGGTTTGGCAAGTCCGCTCCGGGGCGGATCGAGAAGAAGTATGTCATACTTCTCTTTTGCCGGATAATTGCAGGCGTCCCCTGTCTGAAAACGGCAGCGGTTCTCCAGGGACCACTGCCGGGCATTGTGTACGGCGGCAGTGATAGACTCCTGAGAAAGTTCCATGCCGAAAGAGGTGAGTTCTTTTATCTGTGCGGCGGCAGCAAGGGAAAAGACGCCTGTCCCGCAGAAGAGTTCCAGCATCCTTTGGGCTCCTGACTCTTTTATTGCCGCTGTGACACGGGAACAAAGTTCTGCTGCCACGGCAGGATTAGTTTGAAAAAATCCGGCTGGGGGAACAGAAAATCTGCCGATACCGGGCAGCTCTTCAGTCAGATAGGTTTCCTTGAAGTTTTTGATTTCTCCGCACCACGCAGGTGTGGAACGGAAAAAAAGAGATCCCTCGCCGGGGATCGGTGTTTCCTGAAGAGCGGCATTGATATCCGGGGAGACAAGAAGACACTTTTCCACCGGTATGAGCGTTGTGTTGTCAAAACCTCTGTATCCGGCTTTGCCGTTTTCACAGCTGAGTTTGAGCCGGTTGCGCCATCCGAAACGGCTGGGGGAGGGGAATATGGGTAAACGCTCTCCCGGGAATTTTTGAAGAAAGCGTTCAAACTGGCGTTGTTTCCACTCCAGTTCCAGCTCATAAGTGCAGTGCTGAAAGGAACACCCCGGACACTGTTCCGCAAGAGGACATGCCGGCTTGATTCTGTAAGGGGAGAGATCATGGAGCTTTGTGAGTTTGCCGCGGGCAAACCGTTTCTTTTTTTCCGTGATCTCAACTTCAGCCTTTTCTCCCGGGAGTGCTCCCCGGAGAAAACAGACCTCGCCTGAATCCAGACGGCCGAGGGCCTCTCCGCCGTAGGCGATGGCGGTGACAGTGAAGTGTTCTCTGCTGCTCAAAGTACAAGTTCCTTTTGCAGTTTGACTGCGGATTTCAGGTCGCCGAGAAGTATGACGCCCGTCAGATTTCCCTGTGCGTCCCGGGTCAGGCGCTGATAGTTTTCGCCTGAAGAAGAGATTTCTGAAACAGCATCATTGATTTTTCCGGCAGAGAAAAGTTTGATTCCCAGCGCCATCAGGCGGACAGGGTAGA
This sequence comes from Lentisphaeria bacterium, assembly GCA_017629975.1. Classification (GTDB taxonomy): domain Bacteria; phylum Verrucomicrobiota; class Lentisphaeria; order Victivallales; family Victivallaceae; genus UBA1784. Next base: position 9,779 of record JAGBWB010000057.1, on the reverse strand, counting down.
TCTCAGGAACAAAGTTTTCATCGCCTCCGGCGGCATTGACTCCGGCAATATGCCCCATGGATTTTGCAGCACTCAGCAGAGTACAGATACCGCAGGGAGGCGCGGCGCAGTCGCCGCAGCTGAAGATCTCCGGATCTGAAGTTTGCATTTTTTCATTGACAACGATCCCGCGTTCTGCGGCAAGTCCCGCATCTGCGGCAAGGTGTGTGCAGCTTCTGACGCCAGCGGAAAAAACGGTCAGGTCAGAGGGGAGCGTTTCATTTTCAAGTTCAACGCTTTCCGGGGTGATCCTCTGAACTTTTGCCATAGTCTTGACAGTGAAGTTAGGGAGCGACGCAAGATGTTTCATGACCAGAGCCGCACTTTCCTGATCCAGATTCCGTGACAGAAGTGCGGGACCCGCTTCAATAACGGTGACTTCGCATCCTCTTGCAAGAAGAGAATCCGCCAGTTCCAGTCCCAGAACGCCGCCGCCGATAATGACCGCTTTTCTGGCGCCGGCGGTAATTTTTTCTCTGATCTCCTGAAGATCCTCAAAGTCCCTCAGGGTAAGGGCATATTCCGCACCGGGAACGGGCGGGACAAATGCCTCGCCGCCGGCGGCAAGGATCAGACGGTCATAGGGAAGAGCCGTTCCGTCTTTGAAAGAGACAGTACGTCCTTTGCGGTCGATGGCGGAAGCCTCTTTATTCAGCAGGATCTCTATATTTTTTTCCTGGTAAAAGGCACTGTTTTTGAAGTAAAATGCGGTGTCGGTCAATTCTTCAGAAACCATCCGCGACAGTGCCGGACGCCTGTAAGGAAGAACGGACTCCTTGGAACACACTGTGACATGATGCTGCGGCAATGCCGCCGCCGCTGCTGCTTCAAATGCGGCAACGCCGCCGCCGATAATGAGAATATTCATGGATCATACCTCCTCTTTTTTGGCAACATCAGGAAGAAAGAGACGGAATGTACTTCCCTCTCCGGGAGCACTTTCAACAGATATCCAGCCGCCGCAATTGGTGATGATACCGTATGCCATTGAAAGTCCCATGCCGCTGCCTTCGCCCTGGGGTTTTGTGGTGAAAAATGGTTCAAAAATCTTGGATCGGGTTTCTTTATCCATACCGCTGCCGTTGTCGGAAATGTCGATACAGCAGTAATCTTTTTTCTCTTGAGATGGAACTTTTATGCCCGGGGGGACCGCAAAGGCATTGTCAGAAAGTTCTGCCGCCGGGAAAAGGGATATCTCAAGAAGTTTGTCATTTTCATTTTTGTCCATGGCGTAAATGGCATTGATGATGATATTCACCACCACCTGCTGAAGCTGGAGCTGGTCACAGTGGATCAAAAAACGCTTTTCCGGGATATGGGTCTTGACTTGGACTCCGGAGAGTTTTTTGGGGCCGATCAGGTCAAAAGTGCTCTTAAAGAGTATGGCAGGGTCAAAGTCGTTTTCCACATAGTTGCCTCTTCTGGCAAAGCCCAGAAGCTGTCTGGTCAGTTCTCCAGCCTTTTCGGCGATGGTGATGATTTTTTCCAGATGGTCATCTATTTTCTGAGTCCAGCCCTTTTCCCGTGCGCCGATGAAGCGTGCCAGATCCACATGGCCGAGAATGGCGTGGATATAGTTGTTGAAGTCATGGGCGACACCGCCTGCAAGCACGCCGAGGGATTCCAAACGCTGAGAGTGGACGAGCTGTTCTCTGAGAAGTTTCTTTTCCTCAGTCAGTTTCAATTCCTGAGTCACATCTCTTGCAATCAGAATACGGCACTCTTCATTCATCAGCTCCATAACGTTCCAGGAACCGAAAAGTTTGACCTCTTCTTTCCCGGACTCTGAGATGCAGCTGCACCGGAACGTCACTGTGCCGTTGACAGGGGTGTTGAAAGAAAAATTCTCAGGTTTCAGGATGACAATTTTGTCCAGCAGACCGGCGCTCCCGGTTTTTGCAGCACTGCCGAAAATGCGTTGAGCAGCGATATTGGCTTCTCTGACGCGGTTGCTGCCGTCAAAGATCACAATGATCTCTGACGCATTGTGAAGCAGCAGCTGGTGACGGTTCTGCCATGCCGTCAAATTCTGTTCAAGCTCCTTGCTGCGGCTGTAACTGCCGAAGAAGGCAAAGACAAAATCAAGGGGGCGTCTGTTGGAAGCACCGGAACTTTCACTTTCAGTCAGCTTCAAATAAGTTCCAAGGAGTATACCCAGCCAGAGATTGAGCGCGAACTGCGCCAGCTGTTCCCCGGAAAACCACTCCGGAGTGATCCCGGAACCCAGCTGAAGCAGCCAGTTGGGAACAGTAATGATGACCTGGACTCCCAGCATGGAAATCAGAGACGCCCAGAATTTGCTGAAGCCCAGTTCTGTCAGACTTGAAAAGATGATAGGAAGAGAGAATACAGAAAAAACAATCGGTATGACCGCCGCCAGCAGTGCCCGTTTGGCACCGTTCAACAGCATTTCCAGAGCAGTGCCGGAAAATCCTGCTGAAAGGGAAAAAGTGCTCCATGAACATTGCAGATAGATCATTTCAGTTACATAGATCAGCACAAGAAACACAGCAAGAAAACCATAGATCAAACGCTGGGCGCTCAATGTGCCGTCCTCAATATAGGTCAGCAGATAGATCGCCATCACCGGGGTGAACATGATGACTTTGGGAACCGAAAAGAAGAATCCGCTCCAGAGGTGGGCCTGGATATCTGCTCCCATGGCGAGGAAGGTCAGCAGCAGCAGCGCTGAAAATGCCATGGTGAAAGGGGATTTGCCGATATTGGAGCGCTGATGGAAAAGCAGCGCCAGCACCGTGAAAATGAAGGTGCTCTCAAGAAGCAGCAGAAGCGGTACTCCGATAAAATACGGCATGATATTTTACTTTCCGGAAGATGTGACCATTGAAACTGCCTCCAAAACCGTTTTTGCCGTTTCAAATCCGGCGTTTCTGGCTTTGGGGGCGTGGGTGTCCCAGTAAAATGAATCCACCAGAAATCCCTGTTTGCATCCGGCGTTGCGTCCGGCTTCAAGATCAGAGATGCGGTCGCCGATCATGAAGGAGTTGGGAATGTCGATATCAAAGTCTCTTGATGCTTTGAAAATCATTCCCGGATTGGGTTTCCGGCAGGAACACTCCCCTGTGACTTTGTGATGATGGGGGCAGAAATAGAAACCGTCAATCTGTTCCCCCCAGGGGGCGAGGAGTTCCTGTATCCGCCTGTGACAGGCGTGAACAGCGCTTGCCTCATACATTCCCAGTGCGATTCCTCCCTGATTGGTGATGACGACAGCAAGGAATCCTGCGGCGTGCAATGCTTTCAGACCTTCGGGAAAACCCGGCTTGAGTTCAATTTTTTCCGGTTCGTGGCAATAGCGGACATCGTAGTTCACAACGCCGTCCCGGTCAAGGAAAAAAGCTCTCTTCATAGTTTATTTCAACACTCCAGTATTTTCATGCCTGTTTCCATATTTTCAGGTACGGCGAGAGCTGCCGCGGCATTTTTCCGTGCTGCGGCGTCTTCAAAGAGGGCGAAAAGGGCAGGGCCGCTGCCTGAAACATGAACACATAGAGCCCCCTTTCCCAGAAGAACTCTGCGGAGCTGCGTCAGCAGAGGGAACTTGCTGAAAAGAGGCGCTTCAAGATCATTTTCGCACAATGCCGCCGCTTTGCGGAACTCCCGCTGACGCAGGGCTGCGGTCAAGGCTTCAAGTTCGGCTTCCGCTTTTTCAGGGGGAGTCATGGTTTGCAGGTGTTTGTATGCCCACGCGGCACTGACGGGGAAATTGGGGAATACAACCAGGATCTCCGGCATGGGGAGCGTTTGGAAATATTCCAGTTTTTCCCCGATCCCCCGGGCGGCGGCATCGCCGGGAGAAAGGAAAAAGGGGATATCGGCGCCGAGAGAAGCCGCAAGGGCATTGAGTTCACCGGCGCTGCACCCGGGGAAACGTTCCGCAAGGAAACGGAGAATGGTCCCCGCATCGGAACTGCCGCCGCCCATTCCGGCGGCAACAGGAATATGTTTTTTCAGTTCAAAGTGCCAGGAGGGGGCAATGCCCATCTTCTGAGCAAAAAGTGCGGCAGCTCTGGCACCGAGATTGCCCTCATTTTCCGGAACTCCGGGAGTGGAACAGGCAAGTGTGATACCTGTTCCGCTTTTCAAGTCCACTGTGATTTCATCCGTCACTGAGTGGAGCGGATGAAAAAGAGTGACCAGTTCGTGATAACCGTCAGCTCTTTTTCCGGTGATGCGCAGCAGAAGATTGATCTTCGCCGGAGCGTGAAGAATATGCGGGGAATCCATGATCTGAAAGAATCACTCCTCAACATTTTCCTGAATGGGGGCGAATTTGAAACCGTAGTGATCGTTGTAACGTCTGGCTTCGGTTTCAATAGCAACAGCCAGTTTCAAAGCGCGCAGTCCCTGAACGCCTGAAACTTTGGGGTCAACGACTGTTCCTGTTGCCTTGGTCTGACGGACCGCTGACAGAAAGTCATCAAGTTCAGCGGCAAGAGCATTTTTTTCATCCAGATTCACATCTTTCCGTGCCAGACCGATCTTGTTGCGTTTCAGAACCATTCCGCAATGTTTGCCGTAGTCCATAGAGATGTAGCCGTCATCCTGGAAGACTCTGAAGCGGCGCATAGGCTCCTGACTGACCCGGCTGGCGGTGAGAGAAGCGCAGCTGCCGTTGACAAATTTGATACGGGCATTGACGATATCTTCAGTGCCGCTGAGAACGGGGATACCCACCACATCAAAACGCTCCACTTCAGATTTGACCATGGTCAGCACCAAGTCGATATCGTGGATCATCAGGTCAAGGATGACACTGACTTCTGTTCCTCTGCGGGGCATTCCGGGACGCGGCGGAGGATAAGAGGCAAGACGGTGGGCTTCAATGAAGCGGGTGGTGGCGTGATGTTTTTCAAGGAAATCCATGGCGGGGTTGAAACGCTCCACATGACCGACTCCGAAGACAACGCCGTTTTCTTCAGCGGCTTTCACCATTTTTTCAGCCTCTTCCACATTGGCGGCGATGGGTTTTTCAACCAGAACATGCTTTTTCATGGCCAGCAGGGGCAGAGTGGTGGAGCAGTGATAGGTGGCGGGAACGGCGACACTGAGGGCATCGCACTGTTCAGCAAGAGCTTCCCAGCTGTCAAAAACTTTGAGTCCGAATTCTTCGCCTACTTTCTTTGCCGTTTCACTCTGAACGTCAAAAATTCCCACGACTTCTGCGCCGGGATTCTGGGCATAAAGTCTGGCATGATGTCTGCCGAGGGCACCTGTTCCGATAACACCGACCTTGATTTTTTCCGGATTTTCCATTGAAAAAGCCTCTCTTTCTGATTGGTTGAGTTTTCCTTTTTGATAAAATAGCACATTTTACTGTTTTTTTCCACTTGCAAAACCATCTTTTACGGGTTATATTTTGTAAAATATTTGGAGGAATACTATGGAAAGCACTTTCAGCTACAAAAGAATCATGCTCAAACTCAGCGGTGAGGCCCTCAAAGGGGACCGCTGTCACGGATATGCCCCTGAGGCTCTTAAAGAGGTCGTCGCCCGGATCAAACAGGTGCGGGACAAGGGAATTGAAGTCGCCGTCGTGGTCGGCGCCGGGAATCTCTGGCGCGGAAACATGGGCGTGGGCATGGACCATGTGCGGGCTGATTACATGGGAATGCTTGCCACTGCTATGAACGCCATCGCCATCGGCGAATTTCTGACTCAGGCAGGGATCCCCGCAGAAGTCTACTCCGCCATCAACATGGCTCCGGCAGTGAAGCTCTTTGACCGTGAAGCCGCAATGGCTTCTCTCAGCGCCGGAAAGGTGGTCATCTTCGCAGGCGGTACCGGAAGTCCCTTCTTTACCACCGACACCGCTGCCGTTCTCAAAGCTCTGGAAACGCGCTGCGATATCGTTCTCAAAGCGACCAAGGTCGACGGCGTCTACTCTGCCGATCCTTTCAAAGTTCCTGATGCCGAGCGTTATGAACACATCTCTTTTGACGAAGCTCTTCAGAAGAATCTCCGGGTCATGGATGCTGCGGCATTCTCTCTCTGCCGGGATAACGGACTCCATATCGGAGTTCTCAACTTTTCAGATCCCGAAGCACTGGAAAAACTTCTGATGAATGACACCCGCTACGGAACCATCGTCAGCTGACAATTGGCGCTGTAATGATACACCCCACCGCCATAATCGATCCGGGAGCCCGACTGGGGCAGAATGTTTCAGTCGGTCCTTACTCCGTCATTGAAGCCGATTGCCATATCGGTGACAATGTGTGGATCGATACCCACGTCAAGATCGCCCGTTACACTTCCATCGGTTCAGGAAGCCGTATCTACAAGGGCGCTCTGGTGGGGGAGGAACCTCAGGATCACAGATTCAAAGTTGGAGTGGTTTCCCGGACTGAGATCGGAGCAAATGTCACTTTAAGAGAGTATGTCACGATCCACCGTTCTCCTTTTGAAGGCGGTATCACTTCTGTGGGGGAGGGCACTTTGCTTATGGCATTCTGCCATGTGGGCCATGATGCCCGGATCGGCAATTATGTGACAGCCGCCAATCATACGGCTTTTTCCGGACATGTCATCGTGGAAGACAGAGCTGTGCTTTCCGGATATGTCCTTATCCACCAGTTCTGCCGGATCGGGAAACTTGCGATGATCGGCGGCAGAACCATTATCCGCCAGGATGTCCCACCCTTTTGTATGCTGGCGGAAAATGAAACCGTTTGCGGTCCCAATGTTGTGGGACTGCGCCGGGCAGGATATGACAGTGACAGACGCCTTGCCATCAAAAATGCCATCCGCAGTTATTTTTTCCGGGGGCTGAACGGCAGGAACGCTTTGGAACTTATTGGTTCCTGCGGCCCCGGAAATCCGGATGTGGAAGAGTTTATCCGTTTTATCAGGGCATCTGAGCGTGGTATAATGCCGGGGGATCCGGCGTTGATCGCCCTGGGAACCCATGCACTTGAGGAGTGACCATGAAAAAGAATTTATTTTTGCCTTTCCTGTTTGTTTGGGGACTGTGTTTGGCTGTGCTTTGCGGTTGTACCGCCCCTGAGGAGATATTGCGTTTTGATCCGGAGTCCCGGCAAAGTGTACGGATCGGGGCGGTTTTGCCTCTGACCGGGAAAAATGCTGTGCAGGGCAAAAAAATGCTTGAAGGCGCACGCTTTGCCGTTGATTCCCTCAACTCCCGGCGCGGACACTTCGGGAGAACTGTTGAACTGATCGTTGAGGACAGTAATTCCACAGGCCCCGGCGCCGCCGCCGCACTGGAACGGGCTGTCAGTTCAGGCGCGGTCGGTATTGTGGGCGGATATTCAAGTGTTGAAGCTCAGGCTGTAACTGACCTTGCACGGCGCCGGCGCGTCCCCGTGGTGATCCCTATGGCGACGGGAAATGATGATGTCATCGGTGTGAATAAATTTGTTTTCCGCGTCGTTTTTACCGACCGGCAGCAGGCGGAAATGATCGCAGGATTCATGAAATATTACCGCCGGGTCAATCGGCTTGCGGTGACTGTTTCATCAAATCCGGATGATATCTACTCCCGCAATGTGGCAAGGGACGTTGCTGATGCTTTCAGAAAACTTGGGGGCGAAGTGATCTCCATTTGTGAAGTTGATCCCGCAAAACCTCAGGAGGCTTTGAGACAGGCCGTCAGTTTTGTTCCGGATGCCGTTATTCTGCCCTTTGAAGCGTCTACTGCGGCAAAGTGTTACAAGATATTGAGAGAACTGGGATACACGGGACTGATCGGCGGTCCTGATTCATGGGATGATTCTCAATTTTTCCATTCTCTGCAAGGCATTAAAAAGTTGGGGAACAGTTTTTACACCGCATTTTACAGTGATGAAGCGCGTCACTCTGAATTTTCCGCTTTCCGCAAAGAGTTCCGGGAAAAGAAATTTTACTATCCCGGCAGCTGTGAGATCCAGACCTTTGACGCGGTCAATATGCTGCTGATCGGTTTCGGCAATAATGCCCGCGATTTGAAAAGTTTTCAAAAAAACTGGCTCGGCATAAGGAAACATGCCGGTGCGGCGGCGATCTACACCATGAAACGCAACAACGCCATTGACAGAACTATTTATATCAACCGTGTCGGCACTGTGCCGGAACTGGGGAACAAACCGGTTCCCAGGAACATTGCCGGATTGCAATATTCAAGGCTTGAAGATTACAATGTCGGTTTGGAAAAAGAGTGATTTTTGAGCGGGGAAATTAAATGATCCCCCCTTCAGATGTGATAAACAGTTTTTATAAACAGGAGAATAAAAGTTATGAGCTATCTGGTGAAACGTGCTCAGGTCAAGCCTGACATCTCAGCCCCTTTTGACGCCCCCTGCTGGGCCGATGCAGCGATCATGAAGGTCAATCACTGCTACAAAGAGGGCAGCGGATTCAACCCCGAAGTCAACTTCAAACTCATGTATGATGAAGAGGGACTTTACGGACTTTTTGAAGTCCACGATCAGTATGTCCGCTGTGTCAACACCAAGTTCCAGTCAGGCGTCTGCTGCGACAGCTGCCTTGAGTTTTTTGTCCGTCCTGCCGCAGGCGTCGGCTATCAGAACTTTGAGATCAACGCTTCCGGAACCATGCTCTGCATGCATATTTCCAACCCCGGACGTACCGCCCACGGCTTCATAGAGTACCGTTTTCTGACTGAGGAAGAGGTCAAAGACATCAAGATCTTCCACACCCTGCCGGATGTGGTTGAGCCCGAAATGGTTGGTCCCTGCACCTATCGTCTGGGATGGTTTATGCCCTTTTCTCTTTTCAAACACCTCAATGGTGCCCCTGTGCCCACCGCCGGAACTGTCTGGAGAGCCAATGTCTACAAGTGCGGCGACAAGACTTCACATCCCCACTGGCAGAGCTGGAACCCCCTGCGGGCTGTGAATTATCATGTGCCGGATGAGTTCGGCAAACTTGTTTTCGGATGATTCGGGGAGAGTTTTTCCCGGAATAACTCAACAGGTGCGTACAGCACCACAAATCAAGGAGCGATAAATGAGAAAACTGATCACACTTGGACTTTGTGCCGCAACCATGCTGATGTTTGCCGGATGCTGCTGCCCCAAAAAAGAGTGCAGACCCGTTGACAAATGCCCCAAAAAAGAGTGTCCCGCTGCAAAAAAGAACGCCAAAAAGTGTCCGAAAAAAGCAGCAAAAAAAGCCGAAAAGAAAGCCGCCAAAAAGGCAGCTGAAAAGGCCGCTGTCAAAGGTGCAAAAAAAATCAAATAATGTGGTGAAACAACTGAGCCGGAAGAAATTCCGGCTTTTTTCAGTTTTGAAGGAATAAGAGGTACACGCGGAAATGGATTTGAAATGGCTGCTTTTTGACGGAGTTGACGGGGAACAGATCAAGCCGGAGAAAATGGCGTGCATTCCCGGCAGTATCAACGGGATCAAACCTGAAGCAATCGAGTTTGCGGATGGTATATACAAAGGAAGAAAAAATTCCGGAACTGTTCCGGCGCAGGGTGTTTTTTTCTCAGAGTTTTCTCTTGAAGAAGAGACTGTTCTGCCAATGGGATTCGGGGGATGCTATTTTTATCGGATTTTTCTTAACGGCGAACTTATTCTTGACAGAAGTGAAAACGGCAATAAGCCTTACTTCCCCCCCCGCGCGGAAAATTTTATCGTTCCCGGTTTTTGCCGGAAAGGAAAAAATCTTCTGGTGGTGATCCTCAAATCCGTTCCGGAGGAACCCCTATGCCTTGCTTTCAAGATCATGAAAGAGTACCCCTGGCAAAAGACAACTC
>JAGBWB010000056.1 GCA_017629975.1 Lentisphaeria bacterium | reverse complement strand
TGCTGACAGCAGGGATGCTCCAGCACGGACACTCTGAGGAAGATATCAGAAAAATACTGGGGCTCAATGTATTGAGAGTCCTTGAGACCGCCCGTCCCGATACAATATAAATTTCATGGAACTGAAAAATGAAAAATTTCCTTCTGATTCTCTTCTGTACAGCCTTGACTCTCTCCCTGCCGGGGGCTTATTTTAATACTCACCCGGTACAAAAACGATTCTTTCATCAGGGCCAGAAACCGCATCATATCCTGATCAAAAACGGAAAAGTCTCTTTTGAAATCGTTGCCGGGCCTACTGCTGTTGCCCGTTTTGCAGCCAATGAAGCGGCAGAAGTTCTTTCAAAACTCAGCGGAACAAAGATCAAAGTTTCAGCCAAACCGTCAGGCAAACGCCCGGCTCTCATCATCGGCTGCCCCCGATTCGCAAAAGCAGCGGGGATCGACACCGCAGCTCTTGACCGGGATGGATTCCGGATCAAATCCCATGATAAAAACATCATCATTATCGGCAGAGATGATCCCCGCCGTTCCCCCATGCAGGGCAGCGGCGCCATCCAGCCGGAAGCGGGAACCTTAAACGGTACTTACGATTTCCTTGAACGGTTCGCCGACTGCCGCTTTTTCTTCCCCGGGGAATACGGAACGGTCATTCCGGTCAAAAAAAATCTCGTACTTCCGGAACTTGATATTTCCGACCGTCCAGACTGGCTTCAGCGCCGGGTGCTTCAGGGAGGTTCTCAGGCCGTGATGCCCCAAACCTTTCAGAAAGATTACCGCAGACGCCTTTCCAGATATATGCGGACTGAAACGCTGCAAATCCCCAACTGCCACGGACTGGCTTTTCTTGATTTCGTGCAGCGTTTTGCCAAATCCCATCCGGAATATTTCGCCTTAGGTTCTGACGGATTACGCGTCAACGATCCCACAGCGCCCAGAGAAAGCTCCAGCCGGGGACAGATCTGTTTTTCAAGCGGAATCAAAGAGGTCATATTGAAAGATGCAGAAGCATTCCTTAAAAAACAGCCTGCCTCCAGCCGCGGCATCCGTTCCTGGTCCCACTCCCGCTATCCGCAGCTGCCCTTTTTCAACATCATGCCCAATGACAGCTGTTACCGCTGCCGCTGCCCGGAGTGCTGGAAACATTTTTCCAAAGGAGAACAAGCAACAAGCAACTACATCTGGAAATTTTTCACCGAGATTGCCAGAGAAGGAAAAAAACGGAACCTGCCGGGCGCCTTCACCACCATGGCTTACGAAAGTTACTCTCTTGTGCCTGATTGCGATATCCCGGAGAATCTGCTGGTCATGCTTGCCATGCGGGGGCCGTGGAATGAAAAATCCCCCGCCATGATCAAACGCGATATGGAACTGCTGAAAAAGTGGAACAGAAAACTCAACGCCCGCCCCTGGGTGTGGACCTATCCCAGCAAATACGCCCTCGACCTGCCGGGGATCCCAAACTATGCTCCCCGCGCTGTGGGAGCCTTCTACACCCGGATCGCCCCTTACGTCTTCGGTGCCTTTGCAGAGGCTCAAAGCGACCGCTATTTCGCCGGGTTGCTCAATTTCCACATTTTCAGCCGCATCGCCTGGAACAATAAAAGCGATGTGGAAAAACTGCTTGCAGATTACCATGAAAAAATGTTCGGTCCGGGCGCTCCTTTTATGGAAAAGATCTCAGCCATCCTTGAAGAAAAATGGCTGATCTGCGCCGGAGAGTTTTTTGATACTCCCGCAGGTCCGAAGACCAGACAGATCCCTCATAAAGTACTGTGGGAAAAGATTTACAATGCTCAGGAACTGGAAAAGATCTTTCATCTTTTCCGGCAGGCGGAAAAAGCCTCTGCCCGGGCCCCCGAATGTCTGAAACGGATCCGTTTTGTCAGGCAGGAGCTTGTTGCCCCCATTGCTGCGGAACGGCAGAAATGGCTTGACGCTGCGGATGCAAAAAAACACTGGTACGCCGTTATGCCGGAAAATCAGTGGAGTTCCGGATATTATCTTCTCCCCTGCGGCCAGGGCAAAGCCGAAGTCACAACAGCCGTTCAGATGAAACGGGACAAAGATAACTTCTATTTCCGTTTTGATTGTCAGGAGCCGGAAACGGCAAAAATGATCATGCCTCCAAGAAAAAAAGATGACAAAACCATGTGGCAGGACTCCTGTGTTGAAGTCCATCTTGTTCCAGACGGCAGTACGGAACAGCATTATCAATTCATCATTACTGCGGGGGGCGGTTTCTCTGACATCAGAAAAAACAATGCTTACGCTGATTTCTCCTGGGAATCCGGCGCAAAGTACAGTGTCAATGTGACTCCCGGCAAGGGGTATACAGTGGAATTGACTGTTCCCCGGAAAAATCTGCCGCAGCTGATCCCCGGCAAATTCCGTGCCGACTTCAACCGTAACCGGGCTCTTTCCCGGATGAAGGTCACACGTTACTATGCCTGGAGCTTTTTTGCAAAACACTTCGGCGACAGAGAAAATTTCGGACTCATCCATTTTGCCCCCCTTCCCGGCAAAGAGACGCTGCGCGATAGGGACTTCCCCGGAAAAATCCGTGCCAAACGCTTTTTGGGAGTTCACTGGGTGAGCTCAAAGCCTTTTGAAAAAGACAGCACCACCTTTGTTACAGACGGCTCTTCCATCCGTTTGAAAGAACAGCAGCTGCTCCAGTTTCTGCCCCAATTGAAACCCGGCACGGAATATGTTTTGAGCTGCTGGGTAAAACTGGACAAAGGAGCTATTTTTAATATCCGTCTGGATGAAGCAAACGGCAATGTCCACATGTTCCCCCGGGTTCCTCTGCCGGGACCATGCCGCTGGACCCGGCAGGAGTTCCGTTTCAAAACCGGCAAAACCATTAACAAAAGGCCTTACCTCCGTTTCCAGATCAACAAAGGCAGCGGCTGGATCGATGCCCCTTCACTTTTGGAACTGCCCCGGCAATAAAAAAAATCAAATTTTTTTTCTGTTGATGTATTGACAATTCAATTTTTACATGCTAAATTAAAAACAGCATACGGGGGAGTCCGCGCAACGGGCTGAGAGGAAGTTTCAGACTTCGACCCCTGCGAAAAAGAGAAAGCAAAACGCTTTTTCTCTTTTTCATTAACCTGATTCGGATCATGCCGACGTAGGGAGTTGTTCCAAAGCCTTTCAGCCTCTTTTGAGCTGCCGCTGCCGGGAGAATGCCTCATGTACGGTGTCTTCCGGCAAACAACTTTAAAGAGGTGAGCCAATGACACAAATGGAAATCGCCCGCAAAGGGCAAATCAGCGATGCCGTCAAAACCGTTGCGGCAAAAGAGAAGCGCAGCGCGGAATTCATCCGCCGCAGAGTCGCAGACGGCAGGATCGTCATCCCCGCCAATATCAATCACAAAAACCTTGCGCCGTGCGGCATAGGCAGGGAACTTTTTACCAAGATCAACGCCAATATCGGCAATTCAGCAGTTTCAAGCTGTCCCGGAGCTGAACGCTCCAAACTTGAGATCGCCTGCCGTTACGGTGCCGATACGGTCATGGACCTCAGCACCGGAGGCGACCTTGAATCCATGCGGTGCAATCTTCTTGAACACTGCACGATCCCTCTGGGCACTGTCCCTGTTTATGAAATCGTTGCCCGCTTCGGCGGAGAGGAGTTCGGGGAAAAAGAGATATTACAGGTGATCCGTGAACAGGCGGAACAGGGTGTTGATTATATGACAATCCACGCAGGTTTGCTCAGTAAGCATATTCCCCTTGCCCTGAAAAGGAAACTCGGCATTGTCAGCCGGGGGGGAGCTCTTCTTGCAGCGTGGATGAAAAAACACAACAAAGAAAACCCTTTTTACACCGCCTTTGACAAGATCCTTGAGATCTGCCGTAAATATGATGTCACTCTCTCCCTGGGGGACGGTCTGCGCCCCGGATGCCTTGCCGACAGTTCAGATGCGGCACAGTTTGCCGAACTGGAAACACTCGGCGAACTGGTGGCCCGCTGCCGCGCAGCAGGAGTTCAATCCATGGTGGAAGGTCCCGGACATGTTCCTTTGAATGAGATCCGCATGAACATGCTCAAAGAGCGCAAGCTCTGCGGCGATGCGCCCTTTTATATTCTCGGTCCCGTCGTCACCGACTGCGCCCCCGGATATGATCACTTTACCGCCGGTGCCGGCGGAATGCTGGGCGCCTTTTACGGAGCCGCCATGCTCTGCTACGTGACCCCTAAAGAACATCTGGGACTGCCCAATCCGGATGATGTCCGCGCCGGTGTCGTTGCTTTCAAGATCGCGGCACACGCCGCCGATGTTGCCCTGAAAAAGCCCGGCGCCAGAGAGCAGGATGATGCCATCTCTGATGCCCGGCAGCTTTTTGACTGGGAAAAACAGTTTTCCTGTGCCATAGATCCTGAAAGAGCGCGTGAACTCAGAGCACAGGCTCTTGAAGAAAGCAGTTCAGGTACTGCCCATGACGGTAAATTCTGTACCATGTGCGGTCCCGATTTCTGTTCAGTCAGACTTTCGGCAAAGCTGAAACAACTTTTGAAAT
>JAGBWB010000055.1 GCA_017629975.1 Lentisphaeria bacterium | reverse complement strand
CCATTGAGGCAAGATGGCAGAATTATTGGGAGTCCAACAAGACTTTCAAAGCAGATGATTTTTCTGATAAACCCAAATACTACTGTCTGGATATGTTCCCTTATCCCTCCGGCGCAGGACTCCATGTGGGCCATCCCGAGGGCTACACCGCGACCGATATCACCTGCCGCTACAAGCGGATGAGAGGATTCAACGTTCTGCACCCCATGGGCTGGGATGCTTTCGGTCTGCCCGCTGAACAGTATGCCGTTGAAACCGGTACCCATCCTGAAATCACCACCAAGAAAAATGTGGATAAGTTCCGCAGCCAGATCAAGGCTCTCGGTTTCAGCTATGACTGGGACCGTGAAATCAATACCACCGACCGCGGCTACTACAAGTGGACCCAGTGGATCTTTTCACAGCTCCACAAAAAAGGTCTTGCCTATCTGGCTGAAGTCCCTGTGAACTGGTGTCCCGCTCTGGGAACTGTGCTTGCCAATGAAGAGGTCATCGACGGACGCAGCGAACGGGGAAATCATCCTGTCGAACGCCGTCCGATGAAACAGTGGATGCTCAAAATCACTGAATACGCAGAGCGTCTGCTCAATGATCTTGACGATCTGGACTGGCCCGAGGGTATCAAAGAGATGCAGCGCAACTGGATCGGCAAATCCACCGGTGCCGAAGTGATTTTCAAAACCCCCGAAGGCGTTGAGATCACCGTTTACACCACCCGTCCCGACACCCTTTTCGGAGCAACTTACATGGTGCTTGCTCCTGAGCATCCTCTGGTGGATTCCATCACCACTCCTGAACAGAAAGCCGCCGTTGACGCCTACCGCAAAGAGGCCGCCAACAAGAGCGATCTTGCCCGCGCCGAAAACGCTACCGACAAGACCGGTGTCTTTACCGGAGCTTACGCTATCAACCCTGTGAACGGCGTCCGGATCCCCATCTGGATCGCAGATTATGTTCTCATTTCCTACGGCACCGGCGCCATCATGGCTGTCCCTGCCCACGATGACCGCGACTTTGACTTTGCCAAAAAGTTTGATCTTCCTGTCATCTGCATCCTGAAACCTGAAAAGGCTGTTGCAGAAAAGGCGGGAGTCAACTACGAAGATATCCTTGCCGGAAAGGCCTGCTGGGTGGGCGAGGGGGAACACATCAACTCCTCCAACGATGAAGTTTCTCTCAACGGACTTTCTGTTGAAGATGCCAAAAACACTGTCATTGACTTCCTTGCCAAAAAGAATCAGGGCAAAGCCGCCGTCAAGTACAAACTCCGCGACTGGCTCTTCAGCCGTCAGCGTTACTGGGGCGAACCTTTCCCCATTATCCACTACGAAGACGGCTCCATTGAACTGGTGGATGAGAAAGAGCTGCCCGTTGAACTGCCCGCCATGAGCGACTTCAAGCCCAGCGGCACCGGCGAACCGCCCCTTGCCAAGGCAACTGACTGGGTCAACTATGTGGACCCCAAAACCGGACGCAAGGGCCGCCGCGAAACCAACACCATGCCCCAGTGGGCGGGCAGCTGCTGGTACTATCTGCGCTACATCGATCCCGGCAACAATGATGCTGCCTGGGATCCTGCCAAGGAAAAATACTGGATGCCGGTGGATCTCTATGTGGGCGGCGCGGAACATGCCGTGCTCCATTTGCTCTACGCCCGCTTCTGGCACAAAGTGCTCTATGATCTGGGACTGGTTTCCACCAAAGAACCTTTCCGGAAGCTGATCAATCAGGGAATGATCCTTGGTATTTCCTACAAAGACACCCGCGGCGTGCTGGTTCCCACCGATCAGGTGGAGTTCACTCCCGAAGGTCCTGTCCGCAAGGCCGATGGGGAAAAACTTGTGGAGTTCCCCGCCAAGATGTCCAAATCTCTGCGTAACGTGGTCAACCCTGATGATGTTATTGCCAAGTACGGTGCCGACAGTATGCGTCTTTATGAGATGTTCATGGGACCCCTTGAGGCAGTCAAACCCTGGAATACTGCCGGTGTTGAAGGCGTGTTCCGGTTCCTCAAGCGTGCCTGCCGCGTCTTTGCAACCATTCCTGTGGTCGACAAAGAGTGCACTCCGGAACTTGCAAGACTTGTCCACGGAACCGTTAAAAAGGTTACCAACGACCTTGAGAATTTCGGATTCAATACCGCTATCAGCGCTTTGATGGTCTGCCTGAATGAACTTGCAGCGCTCAAAGAGATCCCCCGCGAAGCCGCTGAAAAGTTTGTCCAGATGCTGGCTGTTTTTGCCCCCCACCTGGGCGAAGAAATCTGGGAGAACCTCGGACACGAAGGCTCCATCGCCTATGTCGCATGGCCCGTGTGGGATGAGGAAAAACTCAAAGTCAATGAAGTTGAAGTCATGATCCAGGTCAACGGCAAACCCCGCAAACGGATCATGGTCGGCGTTGACTGCGATCAGGAGTCCGCCCGCAAGGCCGCTCTTGAACAGCCTGAAATCGCTGCTCTTGTGGAGGGTAAAGAGATCCGCAAGTTCATCTATGTCAAAGGCCGTCTGATCAACATCGTCATCTGATAATTAAAGAATCAAGGAGCAGCTATATGAAAACAACTTGCCGGATCATGTTTCTGATGGGTATACTTTTTTCTCTTGCCGGCTGCAGCAGTGTTTTGCTTCAGGGCGGAAAATATACCGGAAGAGACCGTGGCGAATTTGCCATGGTCTATGAGGATCTGATCTTTCTCCGCGTTAAAGCCGGAAAGAATATTCCCGGTTCCCTGACCTATTGGGAGTGGGGCGGGAAATACACTGTTGACTCCAACACCAGAAGACTCAAACTGGATATGGAACGGGAAACCGGCAAGTTGTGGAAATTCAGCTACAACATCTATGCTGAGAGGAATGCTGTGGTGCTTGAAGATCTTACCGAGAATAAAAGGTTTTATCTCAACTACGAGTATCCCGCATTGCGGAGAAAACCTGCCAATGCGCCCAAACCTTTCAGCTCTCCCGGCGTTGATCCGGTGTATCAGCAGCTTGCCCCCATAGAGTAAATGCAAATTTCAATATCAAGGAGACTGAAAGATGACTCAGGAATTTTCCAACAGCAATTACGGCAGCAATCTTGATTTTATGCCTGCAGAGTCCTGGCGTATATTGCGCATCATGTCTGAATTTGTGGAATCCTTTGACCGTCTGGGTAATGTCCGCCAGCTTCATGTGTCGGTTTTCGGTTCTGCCCGGACTCCGGTTGATTCCGAATATTACAACGCTGCTGTTGAAGTGGGCAAACTGCTGGTAAAAGCCGGTTACGGTGTTATTACAGGCGGCGGTCCGGGAATCATGGAGGCTGCGTCAAAAGGTGCTTTTGAGGCGGGCGGCAGATCAGTGGGACTCAATATTGAACTCCCCATGGAGCAGAATCCCAACCCCTATCAGAATGAATCTCTGGCTTTCCGTTACTTTTTTGTCCGGAAAGTCTGCTTTCTGAAGTATTCCTCTGCCGTCATTGTTTTTCCCGGCGGTTTCGGAACTCTGGATGAACTTTCAGAAGTTCTGACCATGGTGCAGACGGGCAAGATCAATATGATCCCCATTATTTTTGTGG
>JAGBWB010000054.1 GCA_017629975.1 Lentisphaeria bacterium | reverse complement strand
GGTAATGGCATTGGTCCCACCGGGTCCGGTCGTTACACAAACAGCTCCGGGGAGTCCGGAGATCCGGGCGTTTCCCTCTGCAGCCATAGCGCAAGCCTGTTCATGCAAATTACAGATATATTTGATTCTTTTTTCCCGGCCGGCGGCATCATTCAGAAACATGGCACCGCCGCCCGTGATCATAAAAACGTGCCTGATGCCCCAGTCTGCCAATTTCTTAAAAATATAATCTGCAACTCTCATTTTTCGTAAATTCCTAACAATCCCTGCTTCACAAATTCTTGTTCTAATATAGCCTCTTCACAAAAAAAATACAATATTGAAAGATCAATTTTCAGCAAATTATTCTTTATTTTTGTCGTTGCAGCTTGCAAAGTTATTCGGACTGTGGTATATTACCCGGGAAAATATTTATTTGTACCTTCCAACCTTACGGAACTGAATCTATGTCCTCCAGAAAATGTATAACCATAGCAGGCGGCTGTTACAACGAAGTGGAAAATATTGAGGAACTTTATCATCGCTGCTGCGAAATGATGAAGGAGTTTCCTCAATATGACTTCGAATTCCTTTTCAGCGACAACTATTCCACCGACGGGACCCGTGATCTCATCCGCGACCTGGCGCAGAAAGACAAAAGAGTCAAAGCTATTTTCAATGCTGCCAATTACGGACACATCCGTTCCCCTTTTTACGGAATGCTTCAGGCAGAAGGTGATGCCGTGGTCAGTATGTGTACCGACTTACAGGACCCCCCTGAAAAAATTGCAGAAATGATCCGTGAATGGGAAAAGGGCGCTAAAGTCGTCATCGCCGTCCGAAGTGATACGGAATGCGGGATCGTCATGGAGTCTTTGCGCCGTCTTTATTATACCATCTTGCGAAAGTCTTCACAGGAACAAAGCGTGGTGAGCGGTTTTACCGGATTCGGTCTCTACGACCGTTCTTTTATGGAGGCGCTGAAACTTTTCAAAGAGCCCTACCCCTATTTCCGGGGACTTGTTTCAGAAATAGGCTTAAAACGTGTCGAACTCCCCTTTGTGCAGCCCAAGCGGAAACACGGGGTAACGAAAAATAACTTTTTCACCCTCTACGACATGGCAATGACCGGATTTGTGAATCATACAAAACTCCCCTTGCGCCTGGCAGTATTCTCCGGAGTATTTATCGGTATCGCCAGTTTGCTCGTTGCCCTGGTCTACCTTGTTCTGAAGCTGATCTACTGGAATACCTTCAGCTTCGGCATGGCGCCTTTGATGATCGGATTGTTTTTCTTCAGTGCAGTGCAGCTCATATTCATCGGCATAATCGGCGAATATATCGGCGCCATTTGGACCCAGGTCAAAAACCGCCCCCTTGTCATTGAGGAGGAACGGATCAATTTTGATGATTGACAGATGCAAATTTCTGTATTTCCGGACTTGCGAAAAAGGCAAATTTGTGGTATAGTATGTAAATGACAAATCCGGAAAAGAGAACATGCATAAATTTCAACTGAAAACTGAGGATCTGGAACAGTATTTTCTTGAAGTGATGTCCGGCAGACGCAAGAAATGGTTTGACCGCGCTCTGCTGGCTTTGCTCTTTTTTATTTCCCGTTTTTTCAGCAATGGTGCAAAGTTCAGACTCTGGCTCTATGACAGCCGGATCATACGCCATCACGCCCTCGGATGCCTGGTGGTCAGCATAGGAAATTTGACCTGCGGCGGTACAGGCAAGACTCCGGTGGTAGAAGTCTTTGCCCGCTCTCTGAGCCAGCAGGGACGCAAAGTTGCCATCCTCAGCCGCGGTTACAGAAGTAAAAACCGTTCGTTCTGGGAAAAAATGCGCCAGAAATTCAACTCCGAACACAACGAGATCCCTCCTAAAGTCGTTTCTGACGGCAAAAATCTCCTTATGGATTGCGAATATGCAGGCGATGAACCGTATATGCTTGCCTCAAATCTCCCCGACGTGGCAGTTCTGGTGGATAAAGACCGGGTCAAGTCCGGGATCTATGCCATCAACCACTTTCAGACCGATGTGATCATTCTGGATGACGGGTTCCAATATCTGATGCTCCGCCCTCACATCAACATCGTGCTTGTTGACTCCACCTCCCCTTTCGGTAACGGCCACTGTCTGCCCCGGGGGATCCTGCGGGAACCCATTGAACACATCAAACGTGCCGATTACATCTTTCTGACTAAATCCACTGGAACCCGGCGCAACCGCCATCTGAAACGGTTCCTCAACCGTCACTGCCGCAAAGCAGAGATCATTGAATGCTGCCATAAACCCCAGTATCTGCAAAAACTTTTTTCGCAGGAACATATTCCTCTTGAAAGTCTCAAAGGAGTCAAAACGGCTGCCCTGAGCGCCATCGCCTGTCCTCAGAGTTTTGAAGGATTTCTGGAAAAACTCGGTGCCGAACTTGTCCTGACCGATCATTACGCCGACCACCACCGCTACACCCAGCAGGAAATCATTGACTTTATCAACCAAGCCAAGGCTGCCGGTGCGGAAATGATCGTCACCACCGAAAAAGATGCAGTGCGTATCCCCAAACTGGACCGCTGTGATGTTCCTTTGTATTTCCTGCGCATTCAAATCGATATCTTAAGCGGCAGGGAAAGTTTTGAACAGTGTATTTCAAGAATTTGTTTTATTGATGAAGGAAAAAAATATGAATGAACAACTTATAAAAGAGTTCACCGCCCGTTTCGGGGCAGCTCCGGAAGCTGTATCTCAGGCTCCCGGAAGGTTGGAGATCCTCGGAAACCATACCGACTATAATCAGGGATTTGTCCTCTCCTGTGCCGTGGGACTCAATACTGCTTTTGCCGCCCGCCGTATTCAGGGAAGTGTTTGCACGATCCGGGATTTCCGGGACGGCTCTGAAAAAAAATTTGATCTTAACAACATTGACGAGGCTGTCAGAGGGGATTGGAGCAACTATGTCAAAGGTATGATCACTGCCCTGAGACGCCGCGGATTTACCATCGGCGCCTTTGAAGCAGGAATGAGAAGCACGGTCCCCCTTTCAGCCGGAATGTCCAGTTCCGCAGCCTTTGAAACGGCAGCCGGATTCGCGCTGCGGGAACTTTTTGATATCCGCCTGACTCCTGAAGAGTGGGCGCTTGCCGGACAGGAAGTTGAAAATATCTATCTGGGACTTAAAACCGGACTTCTGGATCAGTTCAGCTCCATCTTCGGCAAAAAAGATGCCATCATTCTCAGCGACTTCCGCAAAATCGCCGTATTGAGAACGGTCCAGCTTCCTGCCGGTTACGCTGTTGCTGTCATCAACTCCATGAAAAAGCACAATCTGGTGGATTCCGAATACAACACCCGCCGTGCCGATTGCGAAAATGCCGCTGAAATTCTCTGCGGTATCTATTCCGACGCAAAAACCCTCAGGGATATCAGTCTGGATCAGCTGGTCAATGCAAAGCCTGCTCTGGGAGAAAGAGAGTATCGCAGGGCACTTCATGTCGTAGGCGAATGCACCAGAGTCCATCTGGCCGTGGAACGTCTGGAAAAAGGCGATGTGGAAGGCTTCGGGCAGCTCTGGTTTGACTCCCATGAGTCCAGCCGGGTGAACTTTGAAAACAGTACCCCGGAACTGGATTATTTGATCGAACTTGCCAAATCCATCCCCGGCGCCCTCGGAGCCCGTCTTTCGGGCGGCGGTTTCGGCGGTATCACGATCCATCTGGTCAGGAAAGATCAGGCCGAGGAATATGCACGCAAAGTGTGCGCCGCCTACAAACTGCGGACCGGGATCGATGCTGAATATTACATTTGTGAGCTTGGCGATGGTGCCTGCTCAGAAAAACTTAACTGAATAAAAGGTCTGAAAAAATGAGAATTCTTACCGGGATCCAGCCTTCGGGCATTCCTCATATCGGCAACTATTTCGGCGCTATCCGCCAGACAGTTGAAATGCAGAACAAAGGAGAAAACTTTCTCTTCATCGCCGACTATCACGCTCTGACCACCTACCCCAAAGCCGAAGATTTGCGCAGCAATGTGATGAATCTTGCCCTGAGCTGGCTTGCCTGCGGCGTTGATCCCGACCGCACCGTTTTCTTCCGTCAGTCTGATATTCCTGAAGTGTGCGAACTTTCATGGATCCTTTCAACCTTCTCTCCCGTGGGACTGATGGAACGCGCTCACAGCTACAAAGATAAAGTTGCCAAAGGTTTTGAGGCAAACTGCGGTCTTTTCACCTACCCCATCCTTATGTCTGCGGACATTCTGCTCTACCGCGCCAATCTGGTTCCTGTCGGCAAAGATCAGAAACAGCATCTGGAAATTGCCCGTGACCTTGCCATCAAATTCAACAACCGTTTCGGCGACATTCTGACGATCCCCGAAGAGATGATCCCTGAAGAGGTGGCTGTTGTCCCCGGCATTGACGGACAGAAGATGTCAAAGAGTTACAACAACACCATTCCCATCTTTGACAAAGAAAAGGCGCTCCGCAAGGTGATCATGAGTGTGGTCACCGACTCCAAGGGACTTGAAGAGCCCAAAGATCCTGACACCTGCAACGTATACGCTCTTTACAAACTTGTGGCAACTCCTGAAGAACTTCAGGAAATGCGCGAAAGAATGCTCGCCGGAAACTACGGCTACGGACATGCAAAACAGGCTCTCTTTGAGAAACTCTGGGCATACTTTGAACCCATGCGGAAACGGCGCGAAGAGTTGGAAAACAACCTTGACTATGTCCGGGATCTTTTGAAACGCAACGGAGAAAAGGCACGCAACGAAGCTGCCATATTGTTGAGCAAAGTCCGTGAAGCCGTCGGTCTGCGGTAACATAAAGAAGGAATATCTCTCATGAAACTTTGCTGCGTAACAAGTTATTGCGGACACACAGGAGACTTTGCCTCCCGACTCTATGAACTTGCAGAAGCAGGTTTTGAATACTGTTCCTGGGGACACCAGTGGTGCACCGACTTCCTCTACACAAAGCCGGAAATCACCGAGATCCGCCGTGTTTTGAAAGATGCGGGAATCAAAGTGCTGGATATCCACGGCAGCAAAGGAGCGGAAAAGTGCTGGTTTTCTCCCACGGAATACATCCGCCTTGCGGGTGTTGAACTGGTGCGGAACCGCATTGAGATGCTCGCCGAACTGGGAGGCGAAGGGGGGGCGGTGGTGCTTCACGGTCCCAATACCAAATTTTCCCATGAATCGGTTCCTGCGGAAAAAACGGAACGGATGACCAGAGACGCCCTTATCCAGATCGAATATGCTTTCCGCACTCTGGATGAGCTGATGCCTGTTCTTGAAAAGTGCAATGTAAAAATCGCCATTGAGAATCTGATTTGGGATGACTGGGGTCTTGTGAACCGTTATCTGGAGCGCTACCCTGCGGAGCGTCTGGGAGTCTGTTTTGATGCGGGACATGCCAATCTCCTCGGCAACCGCATGAACGAAATGGAGCTGCGCAAATCCCGTATTGTCGCCACCCATCTTCACGATAATGATGGTGAACACGATCTTCACAAGCCTCTTTTTACAGGAACAATGGACTGCGAAGCTCTGGCAAAGCTCCTTGCCACTTCTTCCTACAAGGATCGGGTGCCCTGCTTTGAACTTTCCATGAAAAACACACCCTACTGGGATGAAGCCTTTGAGTATCCCTGGGAGCAATCCGAAGAAAACCGTAAGGCATTCCTCAAAGAAGCCTATGAAAGCTGTGCCAGATTCGGTGCCATGATCGAAGC
>JAGBWB010000053.1 GCA_017629975.1 Lentisphaeria bacterium | reverse complement strand
CCTGTTATTTTGATGTAGTGTTGTCCGTTTTCTCTCTCAAATGGTATGGTAAAAACAGTTCTTCTGAAAATCCCCCCTTTTGAGGGTAAATTGTCACGACACGGGGTAGCGAGACAGAGAGAGATTTTTAAGAGAAATTGAGGTTTTTCTCTCAAATATACTTTGCAACTGACATCTCTGTTTAAAAGCGTAAAAGCCGTAATTTGCTTGAAATCAAGCAGTAACTACGGCTTTTTATTTTAACAAACTCACGGCACTTTCGGTCGCAAGTTGTGATTTCTGGTGGAGATGGCGGGAGTTGAACCCGCGTCCCGGGACGGTGTGAAAATAACTTCTACATGCTTGTTTTGCCTATTCAATTTAATCCATCAGCTCCGCCGGCAAACGGGCTGGCTGAAAGACGGTCAGCTGTAAAATCTTACGGGATATCCCAGATGCTCAAATTTCCCGCCAGGACGCTGCCTGCGCCATTATCCCTTAGCGTCCGTCAGGGAAATGACGTGGCCGATTAAGCAGCCAGTGCGTACTCTTCGTTCGCAGTTATTTGGTCGATCGATTTTTAACGGGGCCAACGATCATCCCCGGCATGCCGTCAAGTCCGAGCCGAACCGGTCGAATCCGGAACATCCCCAACGTGTTTTCTATCTAATATAACACGTTTTTCTGCTTTGTCAAGCTTTTTCATATAAAAAAACCGCCGCAACATTTCTGTTACAGCGGTTTCCGATATCTTCAAAAGACTCAGTCAAGCTTCAGCTCGTCCATGCCTTTCATAACATCGCCCATGTTCACGATGTCTTCGCCGGGCTTCCAGGCGGTGGTGTAGATCTCTTCAGCAGCCTTCAGATCAGCTTCAGAAAGAGTTTCGTTCACGGCCTTGATGGAAAGTCCGATGCGGCGCTCAGCAGTGTCAACTTTGATGACACGGGCTTCAACTTCGTCGCCGACCTTCAGCACGTCTTTCACCTTGTCAACGTGGTCGCGGCTCAGCTGGCTGATGTGGATCAGTCCGTCGATCTTGTTGGAAAGTTCAACGAAAGCTCCGAAAGCAGTGATCTTGGTCACGTTGCCCTTCACAACATCGCCAACCTTGTAGAGCTTGTCAATGTTCGCCCAGGGATCTTCCTCAGCCTGCTTCAGACCGAGAGAAATACGCTGCTGCTCAGGATTGATCTCAAGAATGACAACTTCAACTTCCTGTCCGGGTTTCAGAACTTCGTTGGGAGTGTTCACCTTACGGGTCCAGCTCATGTCGGAAACGTGGATCATACCGTCAATGTCGTTCTCGATCTCAACAAAGGCACCGTAGTTGGTCATGTTGCGGACCTTACCGGTGATGTGCATTCCAACAGGATATTTCTCAGCGAGAACTTCCCACGGATTGCGCTCTTTCTGACGCAGTCCGAGAGAGATCTTGTGGCTGTCAATATCGATCTCAAGCACAACTGCTTCAACTTCATCACCGACGTTCAGAACGTCAGAAGCCTTGGCAATACGCTTGGTCCAGCTCATTTCAGTCAGGTGGATCAGACCTTCCACGCCGTCTTCGATCTCAACGAAAGCACCGTAGGGCATCAGGTTGCGGACCTTACCGGTCACGCGGCTGCCTTTGGGATACTTCTCAGCAACACCGTCCCAGGGATTGGAGGTGCGCTGCTTCAGGCCCAGAGAAACACGCTCTTTGTCACGGTCAATGCCGGTGACGACAACTTCCAGCTCCTGGCCCACATGGAGCACTTCGCTGGGATGCTGGATTCTCTTCCAGGAGATGTCGGTGATGTGGAGCAGACCGTCAATGCCGCCCAGGTCAACGAAGGCACCGAAGTCAACGATGTTCTTCACCACACCGGTGCGGATGTCGTCAACGTTCATTTCGCTCAGCAGCTTGCTGCGCTGACCCTTGAGGGTCTCTTCAAGGAGTTCGCGGCGGGAGACGACGATGTTGTGACGGTCGATGTTGATCTTGATGATCTTAAGATCAAACTCTTTGCCGATGTAGTCTTCCATGTTGCGCACGGGACCCACATCAAGCTGGGATCCGGGCAGGAAGGCGGGGAAGCCTTCAACGTCAACCATGATACCGCCTTTGACGCGGTGACGCATGAAACCTTTGACGATGTAGCCTTCGCCGTATTCGGTGGTGATACGCTCCCAGGCGCGGGTGGCATGGGCCTTTTCAAGGCTCAGAGTGGGGGCGTTGTTGCGGTTTTCAAGCTCTTCGAGGTAGACTTCGATCTCATCGCCCACATTCACTTCGTCGTATTTCAGAAATTCAGAGGCGGGAATGATTCCGGGGGCCTTGTAACCGATTTCAACGGTAGCGGCATCGGCGCGCTTTTCAATGATCTTACCCTTGACGATGGTTCCCTTGTTGAACTCTGAACTCTCACTCTTGGCGGCGAGAAGGTCACCGAAACTTTCCGGCATTCCGCTGAAATCCAGAAAATCGGTCTCGAATCTGTTTTCTTCCATTTGTTGTTGTTTTCCTGTTGTTATTACTTGTAAATCCTCCGGCAGGGACACCCCGTCCATGCCGGAACCGACTTATAATTCTTATAATATACACCTTGCAAAGCTGTTTGTCAAGAACTTTTTTTGACGGAAACAGCTTTATTTCAAGGATCTTCAATTATTTTGCGGCAACTTCCGCGGCAGCTTTCACAAGGCATCCGTCAGCCGGAAGGCGGGTCAGGTTCTTGTGGGCGGGGAGGAAATTCCAGGTGTCACCCGCAGCGATGATCTTGCCGCCTCTCTCCATAAAGGCTTTGAACACGGCGATCCAATTGCCTTTGAGGAATCCGGCGCGCCAGTTGGCAGGAGAGTTGGGCAGGATCAGCAGATCGGTGTAATCAAGCTGGCCCTTGCCGAAGCTGGAGGAAAGCTGAAGTGCAGTGCAGCGCTCAAGAGCGACGTATTCGGGAATAGACTGGATGTGACCTTTGGCAGCGGCTCCGGCGTAATAGATGGTACGCAGGGGACGGTAGGCGGGAACGGGAATCTGAGGAGTGAGCTTGATGCCGGTGGCGTAGTAGACCATGCCGACGAAAAGTTCATAGGTTTCAACCTTGTATTCAGGATGGAAACTTGAAGCGATGACTTTGCCTTTGCCATAGGTTCCGGCGATGAGGGCGGGGGTGTTGAAGAAGCTCTTGCCGGCTTTGCCCAGAGGAGAAATGCTGCTGGTGTAAAGAGCGTAGGTCTTGCAGCTGCCTTTTGCCCACTTTGCCTCTTTGGCAATGGGACCTCTGGAGTAGCGCACCATGCGTTTTCCGGGTTTGACGCCCAGAATTTTGGCGCCTTCTTTGGAAAGATCGATCTGCACATCGCCTCTTGCACCCACAGCCTCGCGGATATAGGTGTAGGGCACGAGCTGAGCTCTTTCAGGTCTGTTCAGCATGATGTGGAATCCGGCACAGATACCCACATAGGCACCGCCCTTGCGGATGAACTCCTGAAGCACTTTCACGCCCTCAGGTCCCATGGATTCCATTTCCAGCTGGCTGGAGCCGCCGGGCATGACGAACAGATCAAAGTTTTTGAGTTTGCCTTTACGCAGATCTTCGCCGTTGACCATGGTCATTTCAATCTGGGGGGAGAAGGCAAGAAGTCTGCCCAGATTGGTCACACCGCCGCCCCGGGCGCCTTTGTCGATATAAAAGGCGGTTTTGAGCTTCTTACCGGTGTACTTACCGGTGTACTTCTGAGGAGCGGCTTTCTGCGGTGCGGGAGTGCAGACGGCACATCCGGCGCAGATCAGCAGCACGGGGATGAACGCAAAAATTTTCTTCATTTTCTTTTTCCTTTCATTGGAGGTAATTCCAAAAGTCATTCAAAAAATGGCAAAGATGTCATTCGCAAAGAGCTGTAAAGGGTAGTTTGAGGCTGCTACCTGCAAGGTAACAGCCGAAAACGCTCCCTTTATCAGATCGAAGCGAGGGCGCTTTGACAATTTTGAGGAGT
>JAGBWB010000052.1 GCA_017629975.1 Lentisphaeria bacterium | reverse complement strand
TTTGTCCAGTCTTGATGATCTCGGAGGCTTCGCAAATCAGATATCGCCAATATCATAATAAAGATTGTCGTGAAGATTTAGACATCGGGACGGACATTTTTCAGGCGTCGCTTCCTGGCAGAAGCATTACAGAACGCGAATAGGAGCAAGACAAAAGCAGCTTTTTAGAATCATCTTTCGCTGATTATCAACTTTTTTACGATTTTTTCGCAAATAAAACTTGACAAATAGTCTCTCATAGGAGAAGCCTGACGGCTTCATGTTTTTTGCCCATTTGGGCAAAAAAATGGTCGGGGCGGCGGGGATCGAACCCGCGACTTTCTGCTCCCAAAGCAGACGCGCTAAGCCACTGCGCTACGCCCCGACTGGATGTCGCGTCTAATAATATATCTCATCTTGAAACTTTTTTCAACTCTCTGAGATGTTTTTTTTGTTTTTTTGTTGGAACTTTTTCTTGACTTTTTTCTTACGAACTGTATATTAACTCCAAATATAACTTAAATGCTTCTTGCGCGGGGAGAGGGATCTTTATGCTGAAATTTTTTCTGACGTTGTTTTGGGGGATGCTCTTTTTTGTTCTCAGCGGTGCAGAATTCTTTCTTGACCCCATGAAAGGAAAGGATTCAAACCCCGGAACCCGCTCCGCTCCGTGGAAAAATTTGCAGAATACTAAAATCGCCCCCGGTGACAGAATCGTTTTTCTTCCCGGTGTCTATCCCCCTCAGAAGTTTGAAGTCAACGGCGCTCCCGGCAAGCCGATCACCTTTGCAGCTTCAGGCAAAGTCTTTATTGACGGCGGCAAAAAATCGACTCCGGCTGTTATCAAAGGCGCGTGGCTGCGTTTTGAAGGTATCACGTTCCGCAACAGTGTCAAGGCTTGTGTCCTTGCTTCCGGGAGCAGCCATCTCACCTTTGATAAAGTTACCGTCGAAGGCGGATCAATGGGCTTTTGGCTTTCCGGGTGTAAATACACCGAAATCCGCAACAGTGATGTTGAAAATGTCAGCGACGGTATCTATATCGACTGCTGTTTCAGAACGGCGATCCGGGGATGCCGCATTGGTAAAAGATTTCACGGCAGACGGGATGGGATTTGCGTTTACGCCCCCGGAGCCGTCGTCGTTGCCGCAGGCGGCGTCAAAAACGTGAAGATCATTGCCCCCGGTAAAGCGATCCTTGAAAATGCCTCTGTCCTGATCAGCCGGAAGATTCCCTTCAAGGGATTCCATACCGTCCGGGGGGGAGAACTCAGAGGTCCCGCTGATGACAGTGCTTCGGGTGTGCTTCTTTTCAAAAACTTCCGGGTCGACAAAGGGAATACATGGGATCTGGGCGAAAATCATATCAAAGGCGGCAAAGGGTACTTCGGGGATGACCGCCCCTGGCTCAAGCTGGTCAACAATCCCCAATGGGGCAACAAGCCCTACTCCCCTGACGGTACAAAGCTGATGTTCGATCCGCAAAATGCCGCTGCTGCCGATTTGGCTCAGGCCAAGTTCGCCATGATCGCCTTTGTTCATCCCCTATCCAAAGCAAAATCTGTTGACACTCTCATTGAAGGAAACATCATTGACGGATGCGGCAGGCAGGGGATCAGAACGCAGCGTGCTTACAACACTTTGATCCGCAACAACATCATACGTAACTGCGGAGCCACAGGCATACAGCTTGAATCCACCAGTTTCAACACCCTTGTTACCGGCAATACCGTCAAGGATCACAATCGCCTCTACCGCAACGAAACAGGTGTCTGGGTCCATGAAAATGTGGAGGCGGTAGTCGAACACAACAAGATTTCAGGATGTCAGAAGGGGATGGGGCTGACTCAATCCTACCGCTGTATCGTCCGCTTCAACACCATTGAAAACAACCGCGCCCAGCATATTCCGGCATTGAACAGACATCTGACCATCAGAAATGTCAACGCCATCTATCTTACAGGCGGCAACTACCGCAAGGTGGGGCTGCTCCCCGGATGCTCTGACAACGGGATCGTCTGCAACACATTCCGCAACAACGGCGTTCCTGAATCCCGGGCCGGAGTCTTTGCTTTCGGATTCCCCATTCTCCACTCTCCTCCCATTGGAAAAAACATCTTTGCATATAATAATATTTCCGGCGGCAACGGCCCTGTTCTTGTCTCCCTTTTCAAGAACCCCGGCATACAGTTTTTCAGCAACCGGTGGCCTGAAGGAAAATATACAGTTGTTCATGAGGATTACAATAAAAAAATTCCCTTCAAAGAGTGGGTGAAGTCTGAAAAAATACGTCCTCTTGCCCAAACTTCCGCTGCTGGAAAAGGAACGTGTCTGACGGTGGACAATCCTGAACTTTTTTATGCCGGATTTTCTTTCAGCGACGGCAAAAAAATAACTCCCGGAGACATGATCCGGGTGGGAAATATCCAAGTCCGGGTGGTCAAAGTGGATATCCCCGGTAAAAAACTTTATCTTGACCGGAGTATTTCATGGAATAAAAATACCCCTGTGCAATATGCTTGTATATCACGCCAACACAAAGGAAAATAAATGAAAAAGATCAGAATCGGTATCATCGGTTTGGGAATCATGGGTTCCAACCATTTGAAATTCCTTAAAAATCAGCCTGAAAACTATGAAGTTACCGCCCTGTGTGATATAAATCCTGAACGCCTTAACCGGGAGGAAACCGAGGGAATCGCCCGGTTCACCGACTACCGGGAACTCCTTGATTCCGGATTGTGTGATATGGTGGCAGTGGCAACGCCTCATCCCTGCCACGGTGAGATCTCCATGGCAGCGTTCCGGCAGGGACTCCATGTGATGTGCGAAAAGCCCCTCACCGAAACAGTCGCCAAAACCGATGCGCTCCTGGCGGTGGCAAAAGAGGCGGGAACCGTTTTTTCCACCAACTTTTCCATGAGGACCAATCCTTTGAATAAGGTCATCAAGGAAATGCTTGAGAAAGATGAAATCGGCAAGATCATCCGTGTTGACTTTGTCTGCACAGAGTGGATCCGCAGCCAGAAATACTACGACATGCAGAGCTGGCGGGGACGCTGGCTGGGTGAGGGCGGCGGCGTTCTGATGAATCAGGCGCCCCACAATTTGGACTTGCTCCACTGGTGGTTCGGTGAAATGGAAAGTGTCAGAGGCACCATCGGCACCAGACTCCATGACATTGAAACTGAAGACGAAGTGGAAGCGACCTTTATCAGCAAAAAAGGCTTCCCCATCCGCTTTTATGCCAACACCGGCGAAGCACCCGGCATCGACCGCATTGAGATCGTGGGGGACAAAGGAACTCTGATCCGTGAAGGCGGCAAACTGAATTTCAGAAAACTGGAACAGACCGTTTCTGCTCATCTTGCAGGCGATGCACCTTTCCCCCTTACCAAGAGCGAACTCGTTGAAATTCCCGTTCCCGAAGCACTCCGCGGCGCCCCCGGTATCTGGGCAAACATCGCAGAGGCCGTCAACAACGGCGCGCCTCTCATTGCTCCCGGAGCCGATGCCTGGGCCGCTGTGGAGTTTGCCAATGCCATCACAATTTCACATTTTACCAAGGCGCCTGTCACTTTCCCTGTTGACCGCAACGCCTATGATGAACTTTTGAACGACCTTATCAACCATAAAAAAGGACTTTGATAACTTCATGGAACAGAAACGTTTTATCTTTTTTGGAGCGCATCCGGATGACCCCGATATCCTTTTCGGAGGTACTGCCTGTCATCTGGTCCGCGCCGGACATGCTGTCAAGTTTGTTTCCGTCACCAACGGCGACAGCGGACATTACAGCATGGAACAGAAAGAACTTGCCGCCGCCCGGGCCCTTGAAGCTCAGAACTCTGCCAAAGTTCTGGGAATCGACGAGTACGAGATCTTCCCCCTGCACGACGGAGAGCTTGAACCCACTGTTGAAAACCGCAAAAGGATCATCCGCTGTATCCGGGAGTTTCAGCCTGATGTGGTGATCACCCACCGCACTTGCGATTATCACCCTGACCACCGCGCCACTGCACAGCTGGTGCTGGATTCGGCATATATGATCTCTGTGCCCCGCTGCTGTCCTGAAACTCCTATCTGTGACAAGATCCCTGTTTTTGCGTACAGCTTTGACCGTTTCGTGAATCCCCGTCCCCAGCGTGCTGACGCCGCCGTGGAGATAGACTCTGTCATAGATCAGAAAGTTGCCGCCATGTCCAACCACCGGACTCAGTTCTATGAGTGGCTCCCCTGGGGAGATGGCGACAGGGATTTTGATGTGAATAAACTCAATGAAGAAGAACGCAAACTCCATGTGATGAAATGGAACCAGCGGTTCCGCATCGCCGCCAACAACGGCAGAGAGGTGCTGAAAAGCGTTTACGGCGAAGAAATGGGCTCCAAGGTGGTCTATGCCGAAACCTTTGAACAGTCTGACTACTCCCGTCAGCTGCCTCCTGAGGAGTTCGCCCGTCTTTTTCTGCCCTGAAAATAATCTGCTCAACCTCTAAAATCGAAGGTTTATAAATGAAAGAAAAACGTATTATCTTTTTCGGTGCCCATCCCGATGATGCAGATATTCTCTGCAGCGGAACTGCCATCAAACTGGCGCGGGCCGGCCACAAGGTCAAATTTGTCTCCTGTACCAACGGAGATACCGGACACTTCAAACTTTCCAGAGAGGAAACTGCGAAGATCCGTATTGAAGAGGCCCGTCAGGCGGGGATCGCTTCAGGCATTGCCGAATATGAGGTCATTGCCGATCAGAACTGCGGTCTTGAACCCACCGTTGCCAACCGTATCCGGATCATGCGTATCCTGAGAAGCTGGAACCCCGATCTGGTCATTACTCATCGTCTTTGCGACTACCACCCCGATCACCGCGCCACCGCGCAGCTGGTGATGGATTGCGCCTATACCTGCATGGTGCCCCACTTCTGCGAAGATACTCCCATTCCGGATCAGATCCCGGTTTTTGCCCACAGCTTTGACCGTTTCACCGATCCCCGTCCTCTCCGGGCGGACGCTGTCATTGAGATCGACTCCGTTATGGAAGAAAAACTTGCCGCTATGGCATGTCACCGCTCTCAGTTCTATGAGTGGCTTCCCTGGGCGGATGGCGACAAAGATTTTGATGTGACCAAACTCAATGAAGAAGAACGCAAACAGCATCTGATGAAGTGGAACCAGAGATTCCGCACCGCTGCCGATACCTACCGGGACGCTCTGAAACGCGCCTACGGTGAGGAGCAGGGGGCAAAGATCCAGTATGCTGAAGTCTTTGAACAGTCTTTCTACTCCCGTCAGCTGCCCATTGAAGAGTTTCAGGCATTGCTGATGCCCTGATTTTTTTCAGAGCACCGCCAAAGAGGAGGAACCCGTTTGAGTTCCTCCTCTTTTTCCTTTTCAAGTATCTGAAAACTTGAAAAAGTTGCCTTCAAAGTGTATATTATGCCTTTCAGATTCCCCGGAAAATCAAGGAGTATTTGTCATGAGCGGAAATAAGTCCCCCCGGAGCTTCAATTTGAAGCAGTTTATCTTGTGGATGAGCGCCCTGATTTTGGGCGCGGTTCTCGGCGCGTTGAACATCAATGCCCTCAATGATTTCTTCAATTTCATTGCAGGCATATACACCCGGCTTTTCAAGTTTGCCGCCGTTCCCACAATTGCTCTGGCTGTGACCACGACCCTTGCTTTACTGGGCGCAAAAAAGAATACAGGCAGGATTTTTATGCACACTGTTTTGTGGACTCTTCTTACAACCATAGCCGCAGCGGCGGTTGGGATATTGCTTTACAAGATCATCGCTCCGGGAAATCTTCCGGCGGAAATGGTGATAAAGGGGGCAGAGGGTGTCCCGCAGAATCTGGGAACGACTTCAGTGTATCAGCACATTCTTGCCGTTTTCCCTGACAACATCATTCAGCCCTTTTCGGCGGGGAACGTATTGAGCATCCTTCTTGTTTCTGCGGCGGCAGGATTGACTCTGGCGCTGATGAAAGAATCTGAGAATACAAAGGCGCTGCTGAAGGTCATTCTGGGCGCTCAGGAGCTGCTCTTTGCCATGATCAAAGCTCTTGTCTGGAGTCTGCCTCTGGGAATCGTGGCATTTTCCGCCCAGCTGACGGCACAGCTTTCTGCCGGTACCGCCATGGACTCTCTCGGCAAATATGTGGCAGTGATCCTCGGAGGAAACTTTTTGCAGTTCCTGGTTATTCTGCCCCTCTTTCTGCTGCTGCGGGGACTCAACCCGCTGAAGGTCTTCAAATGTATGCTTCCGGCGGTCCTCATGGCCTTTTTTACCAAGAGTTCCACCGCTACTTTGCCTGTGACAGTGGCTTCTGCTGAAAATAATCTGAAAGCCAAACCTGAAGTTGCCCGGTTCGTGCTGCCTATTTGCTGCACCATCAATATGAACGGCTGCGCCGCCTTTATTATGGTGACTTCCCTTTTCCTGCTTCAGAACGGCGGTGTTGAACTGAGCGCCGGGACGATTTTCCTCTGGCTTCTTATTTCAGTGATCTCTGCCATCGGCAATGCGGGAGTTCCCATGGGATGCTATTTCCTCACCCTTTCACTCATGGCAGGAGCCGGAGTCCCTGTGGGGATCATGGGGATCATACTTCCTGTTTACGCTCTCATCGACATGGTGGAAACGGGCGTCAACGTCTGGTCTGATTCCTGCGTCTGCGCCATGGTGGATAAATCCATCGCCGCCGGAGAAGAGAAATAACTTCTCTGAATGATCCTGTCTTTGATCCAAGGAGTGTACCATGTCAGCACTTTTTCCTGAAAATATCCGTAAAGTCGGTCTTTTTGCTTTGAGTTTCGGAGATCAGGGGGAACCCTATTTCAAAACCGCGTTGAAGCGTCTGAAAGAAATGGGCACAGCGTATGAACTTTGCCTGCCTGAGGGCGGAGAATACCGTTATCTGGCAGGCAGCGACAGAGCGCGGGCAGAAAGTTTCAACCGTCTTCTTGAGGATGACTCCATTGATCTGCTCTTTGCCATCCGGGGCGGATTCGGTGCCGTGCGGACTTTGCCCTATATCAACTGGGAGCTGCTGCGGGAACGCAACATTCCTGTGGTGGGATACAGCGATGCAGGAAGTTTTCTGCTGCCTGCGTGGAAAATGGGCGCAAAAAACGCCATTCTCGGCAAGATGGCTGAAGCCACTTTCGGGAGTGTCAAACTTTCTCAAAGTGAAATCAACTGCTGTGCTCAGGCTCTCAAGGCATGTGTGGCGGGAAAAGTGATTTCACCCACAAGTTCAAAGCCTCTGACTGCGATCCAAGCCGGAAGTGTCACCGCTCCAGTGGTTCCCTGCTGTCTCCCTGTACTGACCGCTCTGATCGGCACGCCCTGGATGCCCGATCTGACCAATACCATACTGGTGCTTGAATCCGTCAACACAAGCACTTGTCTGGTTGAAAAGGAGTTGACCCAGCTTGAGCAGTGCGGCGTTCTGGAAAATCTTGCAGGAGTCGTTTTCGGAAGTTTCACCAATTGCTCTCAGAAAGAGTATCTGCCTGAAGTATTCCGGGATTATGCAAAAAAAATCCCCGGTCCTGCGTGCTGTGATTTCAAATTCGGGCACGATGAACCGGGGGCTGTGATCCGGGTGGGAGGCGAAGCAACTTTGCAGGTCGCTTCTTCAGGCGAAGTTGTCTTTGCCTGAAAAACTCCTGAATTGATTTACTTCTTTTTGCTGAGGAGCGCTTTCAGGTAGCAGTAAAGGGTATCTCCCATCTGGAAGTAGCCAGCCTTAGCGGGGTGGACTCCGTTGCTGGCGCGGAAGATCTTCTCAGGGTTCCCCTCGTTGATGAACTGTTTTTTGACAGGAAAGTTGTTTTCAGTGTCAATGTTCATATAGATGGGAACAACGGTAAGGTTGAGTTCTTTGCCTTTTTTCAACAGGGCGCGGTTGTAGAAGTCCAGATTTTTGCGGTACTGCCAGCCGGTTTGATTGCTGCTGTAATTCTGTCCGAAAGCATCCTGATTGGCTCCGGGGATGTGCTGGAAAATCAGGATCTCAGGGGCGGGTTTGAGTTTACGGAACTCGG
>JAGBWB010000051.1 GCA_017629975.1 Lentisphaeria bacterium | reverse complement strand
TACGAATACTTTGCGGAGTGCAGTGATGAAGAACTCAAAATCATTGATTCTGCCATGCGGATCGTTTGTTCCAAACTTGACTCCTGATACAGAAGTCTGACAAAAGCGCCGGAAACTGTGACAAAGACAGTTTCCGGCGTTTGCTTTTACCGGGGGATAAGAGTATATTATAAGAGTTACTTGAAATTCAGGGATGAGAAACATGAGAATACTTTTTTGCCTTTTATTGACACTTTGTTCACTCCGCGGAGCTGAATTGACTGTGGTCTCTCTCTCTCCTGCTCTGACTGAACTGATCTGCTTTCTGGGGAAAGAGGCAAATCTTGTGGGGCGCAGCGATGTCTGTTCCTACCCTGAAAGTGTGAAAAAGCTGCCTGTCGCCGGACGCTTCGCAATCCCGTTTACAGAAAAGATACTTTCTCTCAAGCCGAAACTTCTTGTGACCAACGATTTTGTCAATCCCGGCGTCAAAGTCAACTTTGAACGTGCCGGTATCAGAACGCTTCAACTCCCCTGCCGCAATTTGACCGAATACCGCCGGTGCGTTGAGATATTGGGGAAGGAACTTGGTGTGCCCGCCGCCGCTTCTCAGGAAATAAAGCGGATCAATGCTCTCATAAACAAAAAAATTAACCGAAAAAATATGCGTGTTCTGTGGGTGATTTGGGATACCCCGCTCATGACACCTGGACGCCGTTCCCATCTCCACGAAGTCATAACTCTTGCAGGGGGCATCAATGCCACAGGCGAGTTTGATCAGGAGTATCTGCGTCCCTCTTTTGATGCCTTGCTCAAGAAAAAAACAGATGTTATCATCTGGAGCGCTTCCAGTTCCGGCTGGAAACAGCGCCGGGTATGGCAAAAATTTTCGGCAGTGAAAAAAAACCATGTCCTTGCCGATTTTGATCAGGATATACTCCTGCGTCCCGGTCCCCGGCTGAGAGAGGGGATTGAAAAACTGGAAAAAACACTTGACAAATGGAGTCAGAAGTGAAACGGATCTTTTTACCGCTGCTGCTTCTGGCAGCTGTTTTTGCCGCAGGGATCTTCTTTGGTGCAGAGACCATCGCCTTGAATGAAGTTCTGCACTCTCCCGTTGCGGAACTGCGCTTTTTCAGAATGCTTGGCGCTATGTTCATCGGGGGCGCTTTGAGCCTCAGCGGCATGGCATTTCAGGCCGTGCTGCGGAACCCTCTGGCAGAGCCTTATACCCTTGGCGTTTCCGCCGGTGCCGGTGTCGGTGCCGCCGCCGCGTTTATTGCAGGAGTTCATGCTGTAAGCATTTACGCTGTCCCTTTTGCAGCGCTTGCAGGAGCTTTGCTGACCTTGCTGCTGGTTCTTTACATCAGCCGGGCAGGGGGGGGAGAAAGGCTGCTTCTTTCCGGTGTCATTGCCGGAACCATCTGTTCAAGCATCCTCATGTTTCTTCTCTCTGTGGCAAGCAGCGATGAAGTCGCCGCCGCTTCGTGGTGGCTTCTGGGGGATCTTCAGTCCGTCAACGAAAAACTTCTTTTTCCCATGATGGGGGTGACTCTGATTATTCTTCTCTATCTGCGCTGGAGCGCCGGAGAGCTGGATTTGCTGGCTCTGGGGGAAAAAGAGGCGTTTTTTCTCGGCGTCAATGTGCGGCGGATGACTTTAGTCACAGTCTTGTGCGCCTCTGTACTGGCGGCGGTTTCGGTGGCACTTGCCGGAGCTGTCGGATTCTGCGGACTGATCGTACCCCATGCTGTCAGGCGTCTTTGTTCTTCTTCCCACAGAAAAAATGTCTTCCCCATGTTTATTTGGGGGGCGGTCTTCCTTATGGTATGCGATATTCTCAGCCGTCTGGTGCTGCCCGGTCAGGAGCTTCCCGTAGGCGTTGTCACCTCCATTACAGGGGGACCCGTGTTTCTCTGGATCTTGAACAGGAAAAAATGACTATGTTTCTTGATGCCAAAAATCTCTCTTTTTCTTACGGCGGTGCAAAGACTCTTTCTGATTGTTCCTTTTCCCTTGCTCCGGGGAAACTTACCATCATCACAGGCCCCAACGGCAGCGGCAAATCCACTTTGATCCATCTCCTTGGCGGACTTCTTTCGCCCTCTGCGGGGGAAATCCTGCTTGACGGAAAAAATATTTCCTCCTTTTCTCACATTGAACGGGCCTGCCGGGTGGGGGTCCTTGCTCAGGAAAAGCCTCCTGCCCTTGATTTTTCTGTTGCTGAAAGGATCATGATGGGGCGCTTTGCCCATCTGCCCCGGCTTTTTGCTCCCGGCGCTGAGGATCTGAAAGCCGTCGCGGAGGTTATGGAATTTATGGGGCTGATTCCTTTGAAAGATAAGCCTTGCAACCGCCTTTCAGGGGGAGAATATCAGAAAGTACTCATCGCTTCTCTCCTTGCCCGGAAGACGGCGGTGATGCTTCTTGATGAACCCACTTCCGCCCTTGACCCCGCAGGGGCTCTCAGAACGATGGAGATCTTCAAAGAGCAGAAAGAAAACAGTGCTGTTGCCATTGTGACCCATGATCTTGCATCAGCTGCGGCTTTTGCTGATGAATTGATCCTCGTTAAAGAGGGGCGCATTTTTGCTTCAGGAACACCGGAAGAGGTGCTGACGGCGGAAAATATCACTGCAGTTTATCACTGTAATGCTGAAATACTCTCTTCTTCAGCAGGGCCTGTGCCGATTTTTCGATAATCCTCAAAGGATTTCACCCTGAACGCTTGATTTTTTCATGGTGAGGGTCTATATTTGAAAAGTTATGTATTTTACAGAAATTCATTAATTTTTCAAACGGAGAAATTTTTATGGATAAAGTCATCCGCTGCGGGATTTGCGGACTCGGGCGTATCGGTTGGGGATTCCACCTGCCGGCAATCAAGGCAACTGAGGGGCTTGAAGCTGCCGCAGTTGCCGATCCTTTGCAGGAAAGAGCGGATGAGGCACTCTCTGTGTACGGTGTGCCTCATCGTTTTACCGATTGGCGTCAGATGGCAGACTCAGGAACCATTGATCTGGCAGTCATTGCTTCGCCCACAGTTTTTCACCGGGAGCAGTGTGAATATTTTTTGAGCAGGGGAATTGATGTTTTCTGCGATAAACCTATGGCTCTTACTTTGGAAGATGCTGAGGCTATGGCTGACGCTGCAAAAAAATACGGCAGAAAATTGATGATCTATCAGCCTCACCGCCTGATCGGATTGACATTGAAAGCTCAAGAGATCCTCCGCTCCGGAAAACTGGGGAAGATCTGGCAGATCAAGCGCACCATCTCTTCCTTTGTCCGGCGCAACGACTGGCAGTCATTTTCCGCTCAGGGCGGCGGAATGCTCAACAATTACGGTGCCCATTTTCTGGATCAGCTTCTCTATCTGGGCGGTGACCGCAAAGCAGTCAAGGTGCGCTGCGAAACAGAAAGGATCCTTTCCGGCGGAGATGCTGAAGATGTGGTTTCAGTCGCCATGCGGGGAAATTCAGGAATTTTTTACAAGCTGGAAATCAATATGGCTTCAGCCCTGCCTTTTCCTGACATGGAACTTTTCGGTGACCGGGGAAGCGCTTTTTTTCAGAATGGCCAATGGCATTTGAAATATTGCAGCGAAATGACGGAACTGGTCATGCACGAAGGTTATGCCGCTCCTGACCGGCGTTATCCCCCGCGGGAGAATAATTTTACAGAAGAAACTCTTGAAAATCCTGAAGTCAGTTCCTATGAGTGGTACAAGCACTGCCGGGATTTTTACAGGGGCATTGAAGCTCCTTTGGTACCTCTTGAAGATACCCTTGAAGTCATGCGGCTTTTGAAAGAGTGCCGCAAATCTTCCGAAGATTTCTGGAATTGAAAAAATTTTTTAGGAGATGATCTGTTTATGGAGAAGATGAAATCATTGGATACGATCCTTTCGGCACGCCAGCTGAACTGGCGGCAGCATTGCGGACTCGCCCCCAACTGGGGATTGAGGCAGCCTTCTGTTATGGATCTTTCGCCTGAGGCCCTTGCCCTCTGCCGCAAAAATCCTGCTGCATACGGTAAAAGAATCTGGCGCAACGGGGATATCCTTTTTCCGGCAACAGATTTCTCTGCGCCTTATACTCTTGCCAAAGCCGAGTTTAAGGCGGGGTTCATTGCCTCAGTTCCTGAAGGAAACAAATTTTACACCGCACTTGCCCGGAAAATGGGGGGAAATATCATCAGCGACAGTGCCGGACTCCCTGAAAATGAAGAGGCGGTGATCTTCGGCTCCTCGGCTGAGAACAAACACGCCTGCCGCCTTGCCATGCTTCAGAGAGTCATGGCAAACGGCATCTTCCCCGGAAAAGGAGGATGGAGCCTTGAGTTCCCTTATGGAAAAGTACTCCGTGCCGTGGTCTGCTGTGATGAGTCAAGTGAAAAGGCTTTTCTGAAACACTGGGAAAATGAACGCACGCCCCGTATGATCCCCGGAGCGGATATCCCGGAGATCATGAAAGATCCGGAGCAGCTCCTCAAAACTCAGGTCTGCACCCGTTTCCCCGTTGACTCCTTTGAAGATTTTGTCAGGAAGATCTCTGATGCCTTTGACTGCGGCGGTCCGCAAGTGGGCAGAGACAACGGTCACTGTACGGTCCCTCCCATGGTCAAGTGTTATTACGCCTATATGTATACAGGGGACCGCCGTTTTCTTGAGGCTTTCAAGGAGACCTTTTTTGCCATGGTGCGCTACTACCTGACTTTTCCCGGCGGCGCAAGTTATATTTCGGACTATGATTTCTATCTGGGCTCTCTCATCAACTGTTTTGCCGCGGCGGAACGGGATCCCCTTTTTACTGAGGAAGACCGTCTGCTGGGCGCCGCCTTTTTGCTGAGTTCCTTCCGGCTTATTGAGAAGTACGGCAAAGAGCACTGGCCCATGCGCGAGTGTGCATTGCGTTTCAACCACGAAACATTCCCTGCGATCAGCTGTTATTGGGGCGCCCGGTACTTTGAGGAAAATTACAACCTTAAAAGCGATGCGGCAAGATGGAAATTTTACGCCAGAACCGCATTTTCAGGCGGGGAACTCAGCCGCACCTGGCGGCAGAAAGAAAATTCAGGGAGCTATCAGTGGATCGTTCCCAGCCAGAAACTGCAATGGGATCTTGCTGAAAAGGGCAAGCCTTCTCCCGGATTCCGGCAGATGGCAGAGGCGATCAAATGTATTTCAGACAATGACGGCAGACAGGTCTGTTACGGAGACTCTGAAGCCCTTTTGGCAACAGAGCACCGGGATATGCTTCAGGCACTGGCTCAGGTTTCAAATGATGAAATGGCGGCCGACCTTGCCGACAGACTTTATTTTATCGGAGCTTCTCCTTTGCCTGTTCCCGGCTGGGGCGGCTATCTGCATCTTCCTCCCGTTCCCAGAGCAAAGATGCCCGCAGAGGGGTGGACTCTTCTCCCCCTTGTTACCCATGTCCTCAAGCGTTTCCCTGAGGCAGCCAAATGCAAAGTTGATAAAGCTGTTTACCGGGATGAAAACAGTTATTTCCTCTTTGAACCCTGTTCATGCGACTCCCACAAACACTTTGATACAGGAGCGATCCTGACCTACCAGTACGGCAAGCATCTCTGGCTGGTGGATAACGGATACGGATTTGATATCCGTAATACCCCTGTGAATATGGTGGAGGCATACTCCCTCCGCGAGGTGGGGCCCCACTGCCACAACATGATCATTCTCAGGGATAAAGAGGGGAAAGCCATCAGAGGTCCTGAATTTTCACTCTTCCGCCGTAAGGGGAACACCCTTTACTGTGAAGTTTCTTTTGCCGGAGTCATCTGGAAACGGGAAGTCACAGTTCTTGCAAAGGGAGTTCATGTTATTGACCGCGTGGTGAAAATTGCAGAGAGTGACGCCGTTTCCGTTGAGTGCCAGTTCAACGGACTTGGTGAAAACAAACTCCGCAAAAACCTCTGGGAGCTGACTCAGGAGGGAGGCGCTGCCCAATTGCGCTTCAAGGACTCTCCCGGGGTGAAAGTTGCCGAAGACTCTTATCTGACCCGGGGATGGGAAAATGCCATGAAAAAGGTTTATTTCTATGCTTCAGGCGATGTGAAACAGCTTCGCCGCACGGCTCCGCTGCCTTCTGACGGCAGTGAAGTGATCTTTGATTCTTCGTTCACTGTGGTTTCGGAGTAAAGCGATTTTTAATCAATGTAAAGGATGCGAAAAATGAAAACGATACAAGTTCTGCTGGCGGCGTGTTTGGGGATCTTTTCTCTGAACGCTGCCGAGTTTTCCATCAGTTCCGGCAAGATCCAGGCCCTTTTTGACACCAAAGGCGGCGGTTTGAAAAAGCTCTCTTTCAATGGTAAAGAGTTGACCCGGCATGAAAAAGAGGGATTGAGCTTTACAGAAAAACTGTTGCGCTCTGAGGGAAAAAATCAGATCATTGAGGATTTTTCTGCTCTGGAGTTTACGCCTGTTGCCGTGAAAAAGGATACGGTCACATTTTCCGTACTCGGTGTTAAAAACTTTGATTTTCTGCGTTTGACCAAGAATTTTTCCATCAACAGCAAAGAGAATGCTCTTGTTGTGACCTTTAAGCTGGAAAATATTTCCGGCAAGGCCGCTGATGCCGGGGTATGGAGCCGTACCATGTTCCGCCGCAATAATGCCATGGGGATGCGCAACACCTTCTTTTATCCGGTGAAGGGCGGCGTGATTTCCAAGACCCATCCCGGAGATGCCAAAGGCGAGGAGTGGTATACCGATATCAGCGGTGCAACAGCCGCTTTCATGGGAAACGATGACAAGACAGGCGGGGTGCTGCTGCTGCCTCAGGATCTCCTTTGCGCCCTTTACAGCTGGTGTTCCATCGGCAAGGACATTTCCACTCTTGAATTTTTCCTGAAAGAAAAAACTCTTCCCCCCAAAGGGAGTTTGACCTGGCAGGTCAAGGTACTGCTTTCTGAAAATGTTCCTATGCTTGTAAAAAAACACCAGACCCGTCCTCTTGTGGAAAAGGGGGGCAGAAAACCGCTGATTCTGGATTTTTATGCAAAAAGTGATACTTCGGTGAAACTGGTCGGTGCGGGACACAATATGATCCCCCGTTCTGTGCAGACTCTTGATATCCGGGGGCGCAGACAGTACAATGACTCTGTGCGCGGCATCCGTATCCCCGGTACCATAGACCCGAAATTGATCTCTGTCTACAATCTTGCCAACAATGCTCCTGAGTATGACCGGCCCGTTCCCTTTACCATTGAAAAACTCCCCTCAGGAGAGCAGCGTATTCTTGTCCTTGTTCCCGGAGTGAACAAAGAAGGATATTACTTTACCCGGTTCAAGGATGGATTTGCTTACAACACCCGGCGCAAACCCCATGCTTTCTGCGGACCTGAAGATTTCACCTACCGCGTCTGTTTTGACAGAAAGAGCGAAAAAACTTATCCGGCAGAACTTTTCAAAGAGGGAGCCAATCTGGTTTACAACGGAACCTTTGAGAAACAGATGCCCAATGCCCCCTGGGCAGAGGGATATTATTGGAGCTGGTATGTTCGCGGACGCAAACTGTATCAGTGGGTCAACGAAGGTCCTGATAACTCCAAATGCATCAAGGTCATCCGTCACAAGGACTCTACGCAGTACAGTGTTTTTCCTGTATTTTTCCGTCCTGAGTCCGGCGTGAAGTATCATTTCTCTGCTGATATGCGGGGGGAAAATCCTGAACGCACCTGGCTGACCTGTATGGCTGAATTTTGCGACGCTCAAAATAAAGATATCCGGAAAGCGCGTATCAATGTTTTCAACAGCAAATCCGCTTACGCCTGGCGGAAGGTCAAACATACCTTTTACAATCCCAGAGGCGCTGAGTACGGGGCGTTCCGCTTCGGCATTTCCACATACCTTCAGACCCTCTGGGTGGACAATGTGAAAGTTGTTCCTGAGGATTTTTCATATACAGCACGTTCTCCTCAGGAGCTGCTCCGTGAAGAGTGCAAAAACACCTCTTACCGGGCTCTTGATTTTCTTGAAAAGATTTCCCACGAATATGTGACGCCTCATACCAGATGGCTTACCGATCCTGTAATTGAGATGCCTGAGATCCTCTATCTGCCTCTGGCGACGACCCGCTCCATCCAGCATACCGGTAAACGGCAGATCGTTGAGTTTTCCCAGCGCATGAAACTGCGTTACCGTTTCATT
Source organism: Lentisphaeria bacterium (assembly GCA_017629975.1). Lineage (GTDB taxonomy): Bacteria > Verrucomicrobiota > Lentisphaeria > Victivallales > Victivallaceae > UBA1784. The sequence continues at coordinate 5,824 of JAGBWB010000051.1, read as the reverse complement.
CCTTTGCTGCACAAAGTTGACAGCGGCGGTACTAACTGGGATGTGACTTTCGGGAAAAACTTTGAACCCTATACCATCGCCCGGATCAAAGAGATCACAAAAGCTCCCAAAGTGATCATTGTTCAGGATGTCAACTTCAAGAGCATCCCTGATAAAGATTTTACAGCGCTGCTGAAAAAGTTCCAGAAACAGGGGAGCGGCATCATGTTCTACAACTGTGTGGCAGTTCCTCAGGAGCTGCTGGGCAAAAAGATAAAGCGCCCCTCAGAAATTTTTACGACTCCCGTTTTCCGCAAAGTTCCTTATAGCGCCCTTGACCGCGCCTGCACCGTTTATCAGAACGGCAAATCAAGAGTGGTCTGCTTTTTGCGGAACAGAAGTGAATGGTACATCGAACCTGTCAACTTCCCCTGCGTTCCCCAGGAGTTCGCCCGGGAAATGTGCCCTGCCTACAACAGCCGTGATTTCCGGTACTGGGAGTACATCTATGTGTCAGCCCTCAAGGCGCTCCGTTACGCTGCGGGGGTTGAAAGTGCGGTCAAAGTCATGGAAAATCAGGGGCGGAGTGTGATCCTCAAATCTGCCAAAGCTGCAACTGTTCTGCTGAAAGTCTCTGTTGAGGATATGCACAGACGGCCGGTTTGCACCTTTGAACAGAAAGCGGTGCTGAAAGCCGGACTCAACAAAGTGACTCTTGCTCTTCCCGCATCTCCTGCGGGGGCTTGTGTTGCGGATTACCGTGTAACCGATCTCAAGGGCAAAGAGTATGATTTCGGCGCTTTGAACTTTACCAATGCAGGATCCAATAAACTGACCATCTCTTTTGCCGATAAAGAAAAGATCTTTGACCGCAGCGGTGACGTCAAACTTCAGGTGGGCATTTCAGGCGTCATCCCTGCCGGAGCCGTCTGCGTCTGGGAAATTGAAGACACCCGCTCCCGGATCGCGGCGAAAAGTTCTTTCGCTGCCAAAGCGGTCAACGATATCTCTTTCAGGATCGCCCCCCCTTACACCACGCTCTACCGCGTGCATCTTAAACTCCTTGACAAGGGGAAAGAGATCAGCCGGGGATACGGGGAATTTTCCATGCCTTCCCCCGGAAAGGATCTGACTCAGCTCGACGCTCTTCTCTGGATCGGACGCACGCCCATGATCCAGCTCGCCTCTGATATGGGATTCACCTATTGGATCGCAAACTTTATGCAGAACGGCATTGCCATGGGGCGTTTCAAGGCTCTTGCCAACGCCAATATCGGCATGGTGATGTATGGCGCAGGCAATGCCAATTACAGTACCTCTCTCAAATACCGCCACGATATTCCCAGTGATCCTGTGCGGACCCCCTGCTACTCCGATCCTGCACACTGGAAAAAGGTGGATGAGATCATCGGTAAAACCATGGTGGGACAGCGTTACCGTTACTACGGCGCCCAGCTTCATGAGATCGCTGATGAAGCCTATCTGGGCAGCATGGTCTGTTACTCCCCCCACTGCCTGAAAGATTTCCGTGCTGAACTCAAAAAGCAGTACGGTTCTCTTGAAGCGCTCAACAAAGGCTGGGGGCGTCAGTTCAAAAAGTGGGATGAGGTGATCCCGGTGCAGCTCAAAGAGGTGAATGGCAAAGAGAACCTCGCCCCCTGGCTGGATCACAAGATGTTCATGGCAAAAGTCTTCGCCAAAAACTGGGTCGGGGGAACACGGAATTTGCTGAGAAAGTATGTTCCCAACTCCAAAGCCGGTCTTTCCGGAACGCAGATCCCCGGATACAGCTATGACTGGGTGCAGCTGATGAAACATATTGACTGTCTTTCCTATTACGGCGGCATCCAGCGCAAAGCTGTTCATGACTTTGCCGCCCCCGGCTTTGTGGCTGGACTCTGGAGCGGCGGCTATGCCCGCCCCGAAGTCGTCAACGAATTTTACCAGAAGTCCAACATCTGGACGGATATCTTCCTCGGCGCCAATATGGTCAGCAACTTTGCGGGCCATGCCTTCAACGGTGATATCACTCCGGTCAGGAATACGACATTCTATACAGAACTTGTCAACGAACTGCGCACCGGTATTGACAGGGTCATTCTCAACGGGAAAGAGATCGGCAGAGATATTGTTGTGCTTTATTCCCAAAGTTCACTCTTTTCCGCCATGGCAAGCATCGGCAGCGGCATCTGGCACAACAGCATGACCGGATGGGCGGCGCTTCTTGAGGATTTGAAGTTCAACTACTTCTATCTGCCTTACGATCAGTTGGAAAAAAGTGTTCCAAAGGCGAAAGCTGTCGTGCTTCCCTGTGCCGTTTCACTTTCTCCTGCGGCAGTGAAAAATCTTCAGAAATTTGTTGCCGCAGGGGGCGTTGTCATCGCCGACTTTGCCCCCGGATGGTTCAATGAACACGGCACCAAAATCCGCAACGCGGAACTGGAAAAACTTTTCGGAATTTCACGGCGCAACAGCACTCTTTCCACTGCCGCCGCTGCTGTTTCAAGCAGAGCCGGCTGCGGGATCCCGGTTGTCAAAGGGGAGTTCCGCATCGGTGAAAAGGGACTTCTGTGTGCAGGCGCTGAAAAGCTCGGTGATGATCTTGTCTACATCAATAAATACGGCAAAGGCAGTGCGATCCTGCTCAACATTCTTGTGAGCGGTTATCAGGATGTCAGTCTCGGCGGTGTCGGCGGCGAGGAAAGCTCCGTCAAGAGCGGCGCCGCCCTTTTCTGCGACAATCTGCGGAAACTGATGCAGGGCGTTTTCAACTTTGCCCGGGTTTCCAAGAGCTGCAGCGTCACCGATGTCGGGAGCGGAAAACTTTACCCCTGCACCACCATGCTGCGGCAGGATGGTGAAAACTACATCTTCGGACTCCTTAAAGCTCAGGGCACTGCTCCTGACGGTAAAGTCCCCATGCTCTTTGATAAAAAGTTCCTCCGCAAAGTCAAGGTCGAACTGCCCTTCAAAGGACACATCTATGATCTCCGCAAAGGCAAATATCTGGGCTTTATCAACAGCTTTGTCATTGATCTTATGCCCGGTGACGGTCAGGTGTTTTCCATCCAGAAGAGAAAGATCTCAAACGTCAGAGTCGCAGCTCCCGCCGTTGCGGAGCGGGGCAGGGCGCTTGAAGTGAAGTTTGCCGCCGCAGGCGCCGTGGGCAGTCAGGTGTTCCGCATGGATCTCACCGGACCCGACGGAAAACTTGTCAAACATTACACTGTTACCGGACATTTTGGTGCTGCGGGCGGTAAGTTCACATTCCAATTTGCCCACAATGACAAAACAGGCCCCTGGAAGTGCCGTATTACCCATGTCAACAGCGGAATTTCCGCCGAAAAGATAATCAAATTGAATTGAAAGGATTTTTTTGATGAACTCTATTCCTATTGCAGTGCAGCTCTATTCCCTGCGTCAGACTTTTCCGGAAATGCCCCTTAAAACTATGAAAGAGGCCAAAAAGATGGGATTTTCCGGAGTTGAATTTTACGGAAATCACTTCAAAAACAACTTTTACCGGGCGCTTCTTGAAGAAACCGGGCTGGTCTGCGCCGGATGGCATACCCTCATTGATGATCTTGAAGGCGATAAATTTGAAGCCACCCTTGAGCGCAATCTTGCCGTGGGCAACAAATATATCTGCGTGCCCTGGTTTCAGGCGCCGACCGCCGCTGAGTGGAAAGCATTTGCCGACCGGCTGAATGCAGTTGCTGAAAAGCTCCGCCCCTACAACATCCGGACCGGATTTCACTGCCACGCCCATGAATTTGCACCTGTGGAGGGGCAGCTCCCCTGGACCATTGTGGCTGAAAACACAACTTCTGATGTGGTGCTTCAGCTTGATACCGGCAACGCTCTTTCCGGCGGTGCCGACATTATGGCGACTCTCAAAGCATTCCCCGGCAGAAACCAGTCCATCCACTGGAAACCCTACTCAAAGAGCGAAGGTTTCGGCGTTCCCGTCGGGAGCGACGATCAGGATTGGAAAGCCCTTTTGGAGTGGAGCGCCGCAGAGGGATGTACCGAATGGATCGTCATTGAATATGAAAAAGAGGATGCCCTGAGCGCTTTACAGCGTTCAATGGACTATATTAAAAATATGTAAAAAAACTGAAGTTTTGCTGTAAATGCGTTCTCCGGGGAGTCAACAGCAGTTGGCTCTTCCGGGAACTTTTAACAAACTTTCTTCAGCAGATGCCCTTTCTCACGGGCCCGGGAGTTCCGGCCGGATCTGTGGTAAAAGCCACGGAGAAAAGCTGTTTTAAGCAGCTGACACAACAAAACTTCAGTAAAATACACAGCAGGAATGACCGGAGTCATACGAAACATAATTTATTCAATCAGAGAAACTGATTGAATAAATTGGTCCGCGAAGCGGACCAATTCTGGTCGTCAGCAGGAACCTGTGTTTCCGCACCCTCATAAAGGTTCTGTCTCCGACCCCGGGAAAATCCCATCTCAAGGGATGACCGTATGCGGTTCCGGTCACACCTGCTGTGCATTCTTCCAGCGCAGAAATGAATTGTCAATATGACCGTGCCGCAGCAGATTGCGGCGGTGGATCAAACTGGGCAGATCCATTGCTCTGAGTTCTTCAAAACTTATTTTGGCAAAATTTCCTTTTTTATGTCCTGTATCCAATGCAGTCGCCAGCACCTCTTCTGCAAGCCAGCGATCCAGAAGTTGCAGCTGCTGAATATTATTGGTGTGTTTCAAGTAATAATCTATGACAGCAACCTGGGATTGAGTATGCTCCAGCATATCGGCTGCCGCCTTGCAGAGCAGTGCTGCCCGTTTTTTTGAGTCAGTGATCTTTTTCAGCTGTTTTCTGCGGCGCGCAAATGCTTTGCGGAACAAAGAACATATCTTGCGCTGTTTTTCCTGTGCCAGTGAAACAGTGCCCCCTGCTTTGAAATAAAGTCCCAGATGTTTCAACCCGGGGAGCCGGGAAAAGGGCGGAGTCACGCACTCTTTTTCTTCAATACTCAAGATGCCGTCAACAGCAGCACTTTCTTTGCTGACAAGTTCCAGTTTGGCAAAAACTTCAGCAAACCTTTCTGCTGCGGTCCGCGCTGTTTCTGGATCGGTGGTGAGAAAGAGCATGTCGTCAGCGTATCTTGAATAGCAGCTCCCGGGCAAAGTTCCGAGAGCCTCATCAAAAGGCGTCAGAGCCAGATTGGCAAGCAAACAGGCCGTCGGGGCGCCGAATGGAACTCCTGAATCCGCTGTAACGATTTCAGTTTCTTCTTCATAATAAGAAAAAGCGATGTGATCCAGGAGAAGTTTCCCCAGAAAATCTTCCGGATCAGTCACGGCGGCTACGACTTGCTGAAGAAGTTTGTGGGGAATGGAGGGGAAACAATTCGCCACATCTCTCTTGACCACATAAACCGTTTCATTTTTGTGTTTGCGGAAGAAGCGCTCCACTTTTTTCTGGCATTGATCCACACCGGAACCGTTTCGGCGGAAAGCGAAAACAGAGGGCGAAAAACAACAGTCAAGCCGCTGCGTGAGCTGCTGGTAAAGCATGAGATCCACCACCCGCTCCCGCCATGGCCAGATGTAAACGATCCGTTCTTTGTCATTCCGGACTATTTTCAGCGGCCTGGCGGGCGAAAAGGTAAATCTTCTGTTGATGAGCTCTTTGTGGAGCTGATCCAGCTCTTCCGGAGCGTTGCAGGCAAAGTCATAAAGATTTTTTCCATCCCATGAAACGGTTTTGGCTTTATTGCGGAAAAAAAGGGACTTTGTGTAGAGTGCCAATGCGCTCCGGTACAATGCCTCCCGCTGATATATTTCATTGAACTTCAGTTTTTTCTGAAGTTTGAAATCTATATGC
>JAGBWB010000050.1 GCA_017629975.1 Lentisphaeria bacterium | reverse complement strand
TGCGGCGGCATTGCGATGCTCTTTCAGCAGAAAGTTAAAAACTTTCCGGAGAGGGCATTACTTTTTTTCGGGGAGTTCGCGCACCTTGATATCATCAAACCAGACGGTACCGGTTGCGTAAAGCACACCGAGACGGAGAAATGAGGGCTTCTTACCGGTATCGGGTTCAGAACGGAAAGTAAGGCGCTGAGGAGTCCATGGCATGGAGTTCTGGTAGTGGTTGTGGGGGAAGAAGAACTGTTTTCCCCCTGTGCCGTAGACAAAACTTCCTCCGCCATGACCCTGATACCCTTTTCCCGTGGGTTTAAGATTCTCTGTTCTGACGAACCAGGTCACTTCATAGTTCCGGTTGGGTTTCAGAGAGGGCATGTAGTGGGTCACCCAGTAGATCTTCTTGCCGTCGGAGTTGATCTTGATGGAGCGTCCGCCTTTGACAAACTGAGTTTTATCAAGGGTGACGATGTTTCTTTTGATCTCATCTTCGTGGGTGTACCAGGTACCGAAAGCGCGTCCTCTCTGGGGCGCAGTGAAGTTGCTGTTGTCAACCAGATTTCCGCCTTTCTCCACTTTTGCAAAACGCAGTACGCCGTAGTTTGCCACATCGTGGAAATTTTTGGCATAGGGCGACCATTTGTAGTAGGGCACTTTTGCCTTTGAACGGATCGCCCGGTGACGGGAAACATTGGCGGCAAATTTGGCAGGATCGATCTTGCCCAGCTGAGAGAGGGGGAAGCGGATCTCAACGGTCCAGTAATCCTTGCCCTTGAAAGTACGCAGCTCCGCTTTGGAGTCCCATTTTGGCTCGTGGATGGCACTGGAACCCTTGACACTGCACCAGGCATCATAGGTTTCGCCGTTGGAGTTGACCATGATCTGACCGTAGCTCTGACGGTCGCCGGAAGCGTTGAGGAAGAACTCCACATCGGAGTCACGCCAGATGTCGTTGTTGTCAGGACCTTTCTGATCGGCGATGATGCCTTTCATATCAGGTTCATCGCAGCGGACGAAAAAGTAGATGTTGTTCTTGTCCTGAGTCGCCTTGAACCAGGTGTGGACTTCAGTGAAATCCTTCATCCAGGGGAGCAGATAGTTTTTAGGCGCATTTTTCCAGACGGGATCATCCTCTTTGCCGTCAATGACGGGAGCTTTTTCAGCAGGGACGGCGAAGGAGTGCCATTCACCCACATTGACCCGGGTGTTGTAGTACTTTTCACGCTCTTTCACGATCAGTCCGAGGAAGTTGCTGCGGAAATAGCGGATCCTTTTCAGGATGATCTTATCCTCTCCGGCGGCAGCTTTTTCAGCTTCGGCAAAACATTTGTCCAGATAGTCAAGCTGAGCCTTGTTGTAAATCTTTTCCCACAGTTCATATTCAGACGGAGGCATGGCCTGAGGCCCCAGATTGGTTTCAACGATGCGGCCTGAAATATGGTTGAGCCAGATGGATTCAATGCGGTCAAAGAATTTCTTCATGGCAGGCGCCGCCTTGCCGAACATCTTTTGGTGATGGGTGTCAACAAGGGCGTCAGGATCCCGGGCGCTGTCCCACATGATCTTGCCGAAGGTATGGATCATCAGGTAGCTGAAGATCCAGTGATCGCTTTCAGCTTCAAGGAAACTGCCGGTGGTGAGATCTTTGGTGCGGTTGAAATACTTTGCCACGATCCGGGGAGTGGTGGAGGGGACATTTTTGATATCCAGACCGCCGTATTTGCCGGTATAGGTCCATGTCCAGACCTTGTGACCGAGGGCTTTGTTCCAGACTTTGAGGCGTTCTTCAAGGATCTTGCGGCGGGGGGCGTTGTTTTCAGCCCAGGGGCCCTGAACGGCGCACATGATAAGAAGATTATCGGGGAGCTTCCGTTTGGGGACTTCGGTGTAATGGGCGTAACTCATGGCGGTCACATAGCCGGGGAGATTGGCTTTTTTGATCCTTTCAGCCATATCAAAGGCGAGATCCCAGACCAGATCGGCTTCGGAGTGCTTTTTGACGAAGGCACGGCAGTTTTTGCAGAGACAGGGACGGAAGTGGTCTTTGGGCATCACATTGAAAAAGCCCTTTTGCAGACAGCTGGGGTCCCATGATTTGAGGTTGCGTGATTCGGGGGGGAGATTTTTCAGAAAGGCTTTGGCATCCTCAAAGAGGGCGTTGCGGAATCCGGGATCGGTGTAGCAGAGGTTGCCGTAATAGGGGGAGCCTTTATCCAGCATCCGTCTGCCGTTGTGGTCCATGGCGAAAAATTCGGGGTTGGACTTGCCGAAACGCTCCACAAATTTCAACCGTTCAAGGCTGTGGCAGTTGGGAACGTAGAAACTTTCAGTACGGTAGACCAGATTGAGCCATGCTTCACCCATATTGTGTTTCATAGGGTTGCCGGGGAACCAGTTCGCCCAGCTGCCCACCAGAAAACGGCGGCGGGGCATGTCGGGACGGTCGAAAATGTCGATCTGAGGCAGAGAAAGATCCTTTTTGCGGGGGATGACTTCACCCAGTTCTCCGGGGAAGAAGAAGCCCATTTCACCGAAACGCTCCATGAATTCCAGTGCGCCGTTGAGGGTGCCGCGTTCAAAGAAAAGGGACCAGCCCCAAGCCTTTGCGGGGTCGGTTTTGGGGTGGTCGAGACCGGCGATGATGATGTTTTTGCCCACGCTTTTGCTGACGAATCCGTCACGGGGGAGC
>JAGBWB010000049.1 GCA_017629975.1 Lentisphaeria bacterium | reverse complement strand
TTTCAAAAATAAAAAGCGGTCTGTAAAAGTTTTTTGTAAAAAAATTATTTTACCTACCCGTGAAGGGAACAGAGCCTTCATTTTTGAGTTCTCAAAATGGACTGAAATGCAGGGGCGCCCTTTATGGTCAGAAATTACTTCTGCCCGGGTATCAAGCAGGTCCGGAGTGCGCTGATGGCACTTGACATCGCAGATAGCATCTGCTTCAGCATCCGGCAAAGAGTTGATCGCTTTTTCCACCGGCTGCCGGACAAGGGGGGGGCGAATGGTCAAATACCTCTTTTTCGTCAATTTTTATTGCTCCTGCGATTGACTTTTTGATTTTTGGCGCTACATTTTCCAGTGGAGTATTTCTTTTTCCGGATCTGCTCTGCAACAACTGTAACTGTATTTAGGAATATAATATGAATCGACGCGATTTTATTAAAAGAGCTTTGACTCTTGCGGCTTTGATGCCTGTGGGGAAACTCTGCGCCAACAGCGGGATCACTGTTTCCAAAGGCTCCGGAAACATCTCTGCGGATTTGCTTTTTACCAATGTGGAACTTTATGACGGTACCGGAAAAGCTCCCTTTATGGCTGATGTCGCGGTGAAAGATGATAAAATTGTCCAGGTTGCCGCCTCCGGAACTTTGAAGCGCACCGGCTGTACTGTGATAGATGGTCACGGCAAGGCACTTGTTCCCGGATTTATTGATGTCCATACCCATTCTGACTCTGCGGTCTTCCGTATTCCTTCAGCAGACTCCAAACTGATGCAGGGTGTGACGACCGATATCTCCGGCAACTGCGGAAGTTCTTACTATCTCCGCGGTGCCAGGGGCGCCAAAGGCAAGCTGAAGAAGATGTATGGAAATTTCGGCGCTTATCTGGATGTGGTCGAAAAGGCTTCTCCGGCGGTGAATGTTGCCCATCTCTGCGGACACAACTCTTTGCGGCTCCATGTTATGAACTATGAGAACCGTCCGCCCACCCGCGAGGAGATGCGCCGCATGAAAGAGCTTCTGGCGGATGCCCTTGCCAACGGTGCCGCCGGATTTTCTTCCGGACTCTACTATTTGCCGGGAAAGTATGCGGCCACTGATGAAGTCAAAGAGCTTGCAGCTCTTCTCAAAGGCTCCGGGAAGCCTTACGTTACCCACATGCGAAGCGAAAGCGACACCGTGCTTGAGGCCCTTGCCGAAGCCATTGAGATCGCTCGCGCCGGTGACAACAATCTGCAAGTCAGTCATATCAAAACCTGTTTTGACCGTAACTGGGGAAAACTGGATAAGATGTTCAAGATGATGGATGAGGCGCGCAGAGCCGGTATGAATGTTATGGCGGACCGCTATCCATACATTTACAGCAGCACCTCTCTGAAATCTATTGTCCCAGCTCCTTTTGACAAGGCAAATCCGACTGAACTTTTCGGCAGATTGAAGAACGACGCCTCCTATCGCGCGAAGCTGCTGGAGGCATTTTACGCCCGGGGCAGAAAGGATATGGACAGAGTTATTCTGGTCAGGTCAGCAATTCCGGAACACCGTCCCTACTATGCTAAAAATATGGTTGAGATCGGCAGGATGATGGGGGGCCTTTCACCTCAGGAAGCCGTCGTGAAACTGCTTTCTTCGGGTAGAGCTCCCTCCGCCGCTTTCGGCAGTATGAACGAGGAGAATATGAAACGTATTCTTGCCGATCCTTATGTTATGTGCGGCAGTGACAGCTCCATTTTCGCCAGGAGAAGCAGCGGCGGACACCCCCGGGCGTTCGGTTCATTTCCCCTTTTCTTCCGGACTGCGGTACAGAGCTGTTCCTGCGCTGAAGTCATCCGCCGGATGACAAGTCTCCCTGCCGCCAAGTTCAATATCCGCGGCAGGGGCGTTATTGCCCCCGGATTTTTCGCTGATATGGTTCTGCTTGACCTCAAAACATACGACAGCAAGGCGGATTTTGCCGTCACCAATCGTGCGCCGACGGGAATTGAAGCCGTCTATGTCAACGGAAAGCTCGCTTACTCTCCCGACTCCGGAGCGAAAACGCTCCGGGCAGGAAAGGTTCTCCGCATCAAGTAAGAAGTCATTTCTGAGAAGAAAAACTCATTCTGTGAAAACGTTCCGGGGAAAAGCTGTGTTTTTGCTCCTCTCCCCGGAAAATTTTTTTCTGCGTCAAACAAGAGCGCAGGATCAGAAGTAGACCGGATTGCTCCAGGCAGTGCGGCCTTGGGCATCAGAGATGCTCCATCTGGCGTAGCCGCCTGCGGCACGGAGGGGTTCCAGATCATATTCGGCAGAGGTTCCGGGAGCATCCTGCCCGGGGATGATCAAACATTTTCCGCTCTGTTTGAGGACAAGTGAACAACGGACAGCCTCGGAAAATTCAGCACGGAGTTTGGTGCCTTCAAGGGTAAGTGAATGGAACTCCGGTCCCTGTGTGGCGTAAAATTCACCCTTTTTCAGAGCCTCAAGCACCGCCGGAAGAGTGCGTTCTTTGGCGCAGATCACAGTCCAGGCGCCGAAAAGAGAGCATTTCCGGTGCATATCATCTACGGCGACGGCAGAAACTTTCTGACCGGCGGCAAGGAGTTCGTCCCAGGTCTGTTCGCTGTAAGGCCGTCCGTAATATTCGCATTCGGTGTTGTAGACCTCAAGAGAGTAGTAGTTTTTCAGATCTTTTATATCTGCGGAAGTGAAAGCACACCAATGGGGATGGGCAACAGAGGTGATGCCTCCGGCAGCGGCGACGGCGTCAATGACCTCCTGAGCGGATTCCCCGGTTTCAAAAGGACGCAGACATTTGAAGTCCAGCGGCAGGTTCAGGGCAACAAGATGCCACTTGCAGCGTTCCGGGGCGAGGATGGGGTGAAGTTCCGCCCCCTGAATGATGATCATACCGTGATTATCCCACTGAGTCACATCGTTGACCTGATGATGGTCGGTCATCGCCAGGACATCGTATCCCTCAGAGGCATAGGCTTCTATGACCTCTTCCGGGGCCAGTCTGCCGTCTGATAAAGTGCAATGTGTGTGAAGATTCGCCCGGAGCGCCGCTCTTTGTTCACCGTAATAGTTCATAAATATATATCACTTTCATTGTTTCTCTCAGGCTTTGTGCTGATTGCAGTTTCTGCGAAAGCCGGAGTGCTGAAAATTCAGTTGGAACTTCCTTCCGCCGCTTCTGTTGTTTCGATCATGCCCAGCTTTTTGCCCACAACAAAGGTGCCGATATTGTCACCGGCAACGTTGCAGGCTGTTTCAAACATATCCAGCAGCGGATTGATCCCCAGAGCCAGAGCGATGATGGTGGACGTTTGACCGGGGGTAAGATTGAAACGCTCCAGAACGAGGAAGAGCAGGAAAATACTTCCGCCGGGGACTCCGCCGGCGCCGACGGAGGCAAAGACAACTCCGATCACCAGCATCAGCATCTGGGTGATGGTGATCTCAAAACCGAAAAGGTTGGCCGCCAATACGGCAAAGACCGGCAGATGTATGCAGACGCCGTCCATATTGACCGTGGCCCCCAGAGAGAGGGTGAAGTGTGAAAGTTCATCTTTCGCATGGAGATTGTTGCGGGCGGTCTTCAGAGAAACCGGCAGCGCCGCCGCACTGGAACGGGTGACAAATGCCGTCAGGATCGGTTCACGCAATTTCCACAATATGGGGTAGGGATTGACCCGGCAGATGAGCGCTGTGATCAAAGGATAGCAGACCAGCAGCATCAGGATGATCCCGCAGATCACACAGAGCGCCACCTGAAAATAGGAGTTGAAAAGAGAAATGCCGTAAACGGCAAAGTTGCAGGCTGTCAGGGCGAAAATGCCGATGGGGAAATAAGCCATGATCCAGTCGATCATCTTGAAAATAGTCTGCTGCAATGCTTCAACGGTTTCCAGCATATTTTTGATGATGGATCTTGTCCGTTCATTCTCAGAGGTATCCATAACCACCCGCGCCGCCAGACCGAACATAATGGAAAAGACAATGATCGCCAGAAAATTTCCTTCAGCCAGTGCCTTGAAAGGATTGGCAAAAAGTCCGAGGATGATATTCATGAAAGCACTGCCGGAATTGGCAGAACTCTGCATCGTTTCGACCTGCGCGGTAAATTTACCGGCAAGTTCACCGGCCGCTGCCAGTTTGGGATTGAAAAGCAGCGCTATGGCACAGCCGAAGACGGCGGCATACAATGAGGTGAAAAAGTACCAGGCACACACGCCGGCGCCCATCTTGCCGAAAGTTTTGGTGGGCAGACTGGCGGCACCGTGGATGAGGGAGAAAAAGATAATGGGGATCACGATCATTTTCAGCATATTCACCAGAATCGTACCGAAAGGCGAAAGGATTTCCACGATTTTTTCCATCCAATTGCCGCCGCAAAGCTGATTGACTTTGTAAAGCACGACTCCGGCAAGACATCCGAGAACAAATGCTCCGAGATTACGCCACACCAAAGGAATACGGTTGTACCAACTGAAAAGTTTCATTTTTTTCCTCATCTCAAATAATTTTTTGCAGAATTACCTAATATACCACGACTGCGCCGCTTTTCAAGCAGTTATTCTCTGAAACAGGGCGGTATCAACTGCAAAAATCATAAAGTTTTTCAATGTTCCACTCCGGGGGGCAACATGTATTCGGCAAAAGGAGGTGGTTTTGAGAGGGATTTATTTTCAAAAGAGAGGCAGGGAAAGCCGCTCTGACAGAGAGCTCTTTCCCCGCCTGCCCAGTTTCTCTTTACACTCTTATTTCCGGGGGAGTTCAACTATTTCCACCTGATCGATCCAGGCGATGCCTTTAGGATCGTTGAAGCGGTTGATCCGGCTGAAAGAAAGGTAGATCCTGCCGTCTCTGCCCAGTTCTTTGGGGGTGGTGAAGTCAAAGCTCTGGCGTGTCCAGGGCATGGTTCCCACGAACTTGCCGTTGTTTTTGGGGAATCCGATGGTCTTGCGGGGTTTCATGCCGCAGTCGAGGGTGAAGAAGACGCCTCCGCCCCAGGTGAAGAGGCTGACGATATCCTGAGTCTTGATGTAGAAGGTCAGACGGTAGGAGGTGTCGGGCTTCAGGATGTTTTTAAGATCGTAGAAGGTGAATCCTTCGGTATCCTTATCCATTCTCAGAGAGACGCCCCCTGTGCGGAAGATCTTTGTGTCTTTCTTGAGGAACTTCATGTTGTACCACTGGATGGGACGGTGGAAGCCCAGAAAACGCTTGGAGTGGATGGCTTCAGTGAAATCTCCTCCGGGAAGGACCGAGAGATTTTTCCGGGGTTCAAATTCAAGGATCCCGTAGTTGTCAACATACTGGGAGTTGTTGATTTTGGGGCTCCAGGTGTCAAAGGGGGAGCGTTTCTCGGCGATGACCCGTGAACGCATCACATTGGCGATCAGGCGCTCTTTGCACACTTCCATGGTGTTTCTGGGGATCCGCACTTCAAGGCACCACTTTTTGCCGGGGACGACAGAGACTTTGTGTTCTGCTTTGGAGTTCCACTTCCAATCCATGGTCTTGAGTTTGAAGCGGTTGTCTGAAAGGCAGTTCATGGAGTTGAAAAGCATCTGATATCCGGTCTTCCGGTCGCCGGAGGGGTTGAGGAAGATCTCAATGGTGTTGTCCTCCCAGATGTTGAACTCATCAAACTTGCGCTTGAGGGAGCTCATCTTTGCGGTTTCGGGCTCTTCGCACTCAACGTAGAAGTAGAAGTTCTCCTTATCCCGGAGTGCCTTGAAGAAAGTCCGCACTTCCACCGCTTCGGACTTCACGCTGCTGTTGGGCAGCAGGTAGTGGGCAGGGGCGGCGCTCCATGCCTTTTCGGTGCCTTTGCCGTCAACGGTGATCTTCTCACCGGCTTTGAGCTGGGGCATATACCCTTTCCAAGCCTCCACATCGGCGGTGGTTTTGCGGTAGTTTTCGGCTCCCTGCTGCAAGCGGTCGTAGAACTCCCGGCGCATGAAAGCGATGCGCTTGAGGGAATCGGGATCTTTGGCGCACTTGACGGCGGCCTTTTTCAGGAGTCCGTCAAGCTCTTTTCTGAAAGCGGGTGAATAGATCTCGTTCCAGAGCATGAACTCAGAGGGACGGCTGGAAACAGGACCCACATCGGTTTCAATGACGTTGCCCACGATATGACGCATCCACTTCTCTTCCAGAAGATCGAAGAAACGGGTCATTTCGGGGGCGCCTGCGCCGTACATGAGTTTGTAGTGTTCGGCAAGGATGGCATCGGCATCGGCTTTTTTATCCCACATCATTCTGCCGAAGATGTAGTAGTTCATAAATCCGAAGATCCAGTAGTCGGTTTCGCATTCAAGGAATGCGCCGAAGATATCGTCGCCCACCTCTTTGTAGTAGCGTCCGAAAGCGCGGGGGGTGCAGTTGGGAACCAGCTGGATCCGGGCGGAAAACTTGGTGGCGTAGTTCCACACATAGGGCCGGGCGCCCAGTTTTTTCCGCCATGCCTTGAGGCGGGTCATCTGTTCTTTTTTTGCGTGGGGGGTGTAGTCGCTCCAGGGACCGGTCAGCGCCAGCATCACCAGCATGTTGTCGGGGATCTCGATTTCAGGAACGGGGGCGTAATGGGCGTAAGACATGGTCAGCACATAGCCGGGGACCTTATCTTTTTTCAGGGCATTGGCGATGTCGGCCATGAACTTCCAGGTGAGATTTGAGGCGGCAAGAGAGTTCTTTTTGTTCCACTTGAGTTCAGCGAATGCAGGTTTGCATTTTTCGCACTGGCAGTAGTAGGCGGAGTCGTTGGGCATGACGTTGAAAAAACCGTAGGTCTGGTCGCCGTTGGGCCATGCGGGGCGTCCGTTGCGGAAGGCGTTGCGGGAGCGGCCGTCCTTGCCGGTCTGGATGGCTTTGGCGTCAAGGATCAACTCTTTTTTCAGCCCTTCTGAGCTGTAACAGACGTGTCCGAACTTGCCGGAGTTGGCAGGGTGGAGTCCGATTTCCCGGGTGCCGCGCTGATTCAGGGCGAAGTAATCGGGATTGGTTTTGGCAAATCTTTCAGTGAGCGCCAGATGCGCCAGTCCGTGACAGGACTGGAAGGGGGAACGGCGCTGGATACGGTAGTATCTGATGGCAGAAGCGGCACCATCCTTTTGGGTGGCGGTGTCATACCAGCGCACAGGACCGCCGCCGTGGAAGTTTTTGGGGAAGGGATCCACACTGTACATGGTGCGGGTCTGCATATCAGGACGGTCAGAGATATCTATGGCAGGAACCACCCACTTTTTGATTTTCGGGGTAATGGTGCCGATCTCGCCGGGGAAATAGAAGCGGACTCCGGCAAAGCGTTCAAGAAAGTCATAAACGCCGTAAAGAGTACCTTCGGAGTAGGTTCCGTCATCTCTTCCGGCAATGATGATATCGTTTCCTGCGCTCTTGATGCGGAATGCGCCCCACTCCATCTTTTCAGGATCGAATCCGGCCTTTCTGGCGGCGTCGATATCTCCCACGATAATGGCGGGACGGTTGGGCTTTTTCGTGGCTGAAGCCCACACTTTCACACCCAGTGAACGGCTCAAGGTATTGGCAAGTTCCACGGCGCCCAGCAGTGCCCAGCGGGATTTGCCGTAGACGATCTGGAAATTGGCTTTGCCGTTTTCAAAAAGGACCAGGCTTTTCTTTTTGTCCACCTTGCAGTAGCGGGGGGCCTGAGGACGGGGCTCAAAGCGTCCGGCGGGTGCGGCGGCGCTCAGAGTGACGGCACCTGCTGCAAGCAGGCACAAAAAAAACGATTTTTTTAACATATTCTTTTCCTTTTATTACCAGGGATGTTGATACTGAGGATCAGAGTACCAGAAGGCACATACTGCGGTGGGCAATTCAGGTACTTTCATGGTACTCACGTTGCCCCCGGCAAAAATGATGTTGAAGCTGGTTCCGGGGTGGAACTGGGGCATGGGAACATTAAAGAAATTCCCCAGGTTGATATCCGCTGACTGCCCGATGCTTTTTTCTGTGATCAGAAACAGACGGGAGGGATAACGCAGATTGGAAAATTTGGTCTTGTGACCGACAGAGTAGTTTCTTCCCAGAAGGTGGATCTGGTTGGTGGGAGCAAAGTCTTTCTTTTCAGTCAAGTTTCGCCCGGGACACATGAATTTGCAGCGGACCTTGTTGTAATATCCTGCCAGAGGCAGGTCTTTGGAACCGTTGACACCCATATATTCTGCCAGAAGTCCGAAACGTTTGTCAACAGTACGCTCCGGACCGCTGCGGGAGTACGCCCAGTGGCCGGTATGTGGATCAGAGTTATTGATGCCGTTGTGTTTGGGCAGCACGCTGTCCTTGTTGTCAACGCCGTATTGCAATATCGCCTTGCCGATGGAACCCATATTGTTGACACAGCTGATAAGTTTTGCCTTGTCCCGCGCCTGCTGCAAAGCAGGAAGAAGCATGGCTGCCAGAATGGCGATGATGGCGATAACCACCAGAAGTTCAATCAGCGTGAACGCTGATTGAGTGAAGATGTGAAGATGTGAAGAGTTTGCCTCCGGCAAACGTGAAGTGCGCCCTGACGGGCGTAAGGATGTGTTGTTTTTTGTTTTAGAAAGACAGTTCTGTTGTGCAATAGTAACCAGAAGTTCAATCAGCGTGAAATTTTTTTTCATTGCCACAACCCTCCGCAATATTTTTATTTTATTCAGCAGATTTTTCAGGTACAAGTAATACTTTACACGATGAAGTGTTGAAAAGCAAGGCAAACAAGCAAAAAAACAATAAAAAAAGAGCCGCCGCAAATTTGCAGCAGCTCTCTTCGGGGGAGGCGAATCAACCCAGATTGAGGAAGTAGGCAAGATCTTCCGGGGGAGCCGGGGGATTTTCCTGATACTTCACAAAGGTCTGGGCTGACAGCAGATCCCAGTGTTCCGCGGTGATGAGGTAGTGGTTCATATAGAACATTTCACGCAAGTAATCGGGATCTTTGAGGTCGCCTTTGTCGATCAATTCAAGACATTTGCGGATGTGGTATTCATAGTGGGTGTAACGCATGGAGGCGGCGTTGTAGTATTTATCCGCCAGCTCATCGTCGGCGCAGATCTCGCAGAGACCGGTGAGGCGCTTCAGGAATGCTTCGCGGTCTTCACCCTCTTTGACCTCAAGGCACTGGTCGGCGTTGATGTGCTGGGGAACCACTTCAATGGCGGCAACTTTGTGCTTATTGATAAAGAGCTTCAGAGAGTAAGTTTCGTTCCAGGAGGGCGGGGGATTCTCGGAACGGGCGGCAAAGTGGAAGTTGCCCAGACTGTAAGCGATGAATCCGCCGTTGTAGCTTTCAAATCCCTGAGCGGTGTGGGGGTGATGGGCGATGACGGCGGAGGCACCGGCGTCCACAAAGGCGCGGTAGTTTTCACGGATGCGCTGTGAGGGGAAGGGAACCTGCTCTTTGCCGTCGTGGATGATGACCAGCACAAAGTCGCTCTGCTGTTTTTCCCTTGCCACCTGAGCGGCAATGGCGGGAGGATTCAGAGGATTGGAGCCGGGAGTGGTTTTGGTGCAGTCGCAAGCCTGACGCATGGAGGCGCAGATGATGGCGACTTTGAAACCTTTCACATCATAGTAGAGGGTGCTTGAGGCTTCAGCCAGATCTTTACCGCCGCCCACATATTTGCCGCCGGCATCGGTGATGTGCTTCATGGTCTCAAGGAACGCTTCATCGCCGAAGTCACGGGAGTGGTTGTTGGCAAGAGCGTAGACAGAGAATCCGGCTTTCATGAGAGCGGGCATCACGCCGGGATCCGCCTTGAGGTTGGGACCGCATTTGTAGATGGGTTCGCCGCCCCGGGTGAGGCAGCACTCCAGATTGGTGATGCCCAGATCGCAGGATTGGATCACAGGCAGAACGGTGCCGAAAACGCTTTCGGTTTCCCCTTTGCAGAGGCGTTCTTCTGAAAGTTCGCGGGGGATCAGGTCGCCGGTGATGAAGATGCTTCCGGCACCTTCAAGGGCGGCGGCATCGTAGACGATCTTGCCGTCAAAAGGAATGGGATTCATAAGATGATGCTCCTTAAGTTGGTTTGGAAAATTGTTGCTGAGGATAATTTACTTCACTTTTCCCGCTTTTGCAAATGCCATATCCCTCTTTAGAGCGCTTTTTTCTCAAATATTGTTTGACTGCCGCTCCCGGAGGCTGTATATTATATCTGAGAAAGACCGAGGCAATTTCAAAACTCCTCAAAATTGTCAAAGCGCCCTCGCTTCGATCTGATAAAGGGAGCGTTTTCGGCTGTTACCTTGCAGGTAGCAGCCTCAAACTACCCTTTACAGCTCTTTGCGAATGACATCTTTGCCATATTTTTGAATGACTTTTGAAATTACCTCGACCATCCAAAAAATATGAGGTATGAAAATGAACGATGTTGAAAAAATGAGCTACGCCCTCGGCATGAACGTTGCCGGAAACATTACCGAACTGCCTGTGGAACTGGATTTCAAGCAGGTTCTCGCCGCCATCAGCGACGTCAGTTCCGGCAAAAAGCCCGCCCTTGAACTGGAAGAGTACCACAAGTACATGCAGAGTTTCCAGCAGAAGGTTCAGGAGGCCGCCCGCACCGCCGCCGCCAATGCCGCTCAGGAAAATGTCAAAGCCGGCAAAGAGTTCCTTGAGAGCAACAAGGCCAAAGAGGGCGTTCAGGTGACGAAAAGCGGACTTCAGTACAAGGTCCTCAAGGCCGGAGAGGGCAAAAAGCCTGTTTCCACCGACAAGGTGAAGGTCCACTACACCGGAAAACTCATTGACGGCAAAGTCTTTGACAGTTCTGTCCAGCGCGGCGAACCCGCCGTTTTCGGCGTCACTCAGGTGATCCCCGGCTGGGTGGAGGGACTTCAGCTGATGAATGTGGGCAGCAAATACGAATTTGTGATCCCCTCAGAGCTCGCCTACGGTGAACGGGGCGCCGGAAACGCCATTCCGCCCTGCGCCGTGCTGGTCTTTGAAGTGGAACTTCTGGACATCCTCTGAAAATGATCGTTCTCGGCAAACAGCGCAACAGCCGCATGTGTGCCATCTGCGGACTGGATAACTCTTACGGCGTTCAGGCGCCCTTCTACAATATGGAGGACGGCAGCGTCATCACTCTTTTTCAATACAAAGAGCACCACCAGAGTTATCCGGGCCGGGTCCACGGCGGTCTTATTTCTGCCATGATCGACGAAATGGGACTCCGCGGACTGTGGGCAAAACATCAGGATGAATCTGTTTTCGGGGTCACCATGACCCTTGATACCAAATACCGCAAACCTGTGCCCTACGGCGTTGAACTTCTGGGCAGAGGCGTTGTTACGGCAGAAACGGCAAGAGCCTTTGAGGTGGATTCCTTTATCTATGACCGGGAGGGACTCCTTCTTGCCAGCGGCCATGTGAAATATATGCGCCTTTCAACGGAGCTTATTTCTGCCGGGGCTGACGTTCACGAAGAGATGCCCTATCTTATTGAGGACGCCGTCAGAGAGATCGACTGCCGGTTCTGAATCCGCACAAAAAATCAGGTTGCTGCATCCCCTTGTTTTCAGGGTGTGCAGCAACCTTTTTTTATGCCAGAATAAAGGGTTTTCCGGCGGGTTCCGAGAGAGCGGCGACTGCCCAGACGAGGGCGTCCAGGCGGTCGGGTGATTTGGCGCTGTTCAGGGGGGAGTAGGAGCACATCTCTTCCTCAAGGTCGGGGAAGAGTCCTGCATGGTGGACAAGCTTCTTTTCGTAGAGTGCCGCCACAGGCTCCGCCCGGAGCACCTTTCCTCTTCTGGCGCTGACGGCCTGAAAGGGGAGTCCGGGAGAAAGTTCCCAGAGCATGGTCCGGATCAGGTCGCCGCCGTTGTTGACTTCACCGATGACCCGGTCGGCCTGGAGTTCCCGGTAGAGTTTCACCACCTCCTTGCCCCACTCCAGAGGATTGGCGCGGCAGCTGCGGTCGGCGAGAATATAAAAGTGTCCGTCAGAACCGGCGCCCGCCCCCACGATACCGGTCAGGTCGGAGCCGGAGTTCCCTGTCACAGCAGGATCCACGCCGATGACCACTTTCCGCAGTTCGGGAGTTCCCGTCACCCGGCAGCTGTCAAGGAGCGACGCATTCCACAAAGCCCCCTCCACCTCATCCTGCCAGATGCCCTCCAGAAAGCGGCGGCGCTGGCGCAGAGAAAGAGTTCCGAGGGTCTCTTCAATGTATCCTGCGGGCAGATTGGCGGCGTTGTCCGCCGGATTGATCCGCATCATGGCGTATTGCTCCGGCATGGGGAGGGGGGAGTTCTCTGCCGGATTCACCTTTTGCACGAACATCCGGTATGTCCAATGGGACTTCCCCGGAGGATTGCAGTCAAAGAAAGCCTTGTTCTCAATTCCCGGAACGCGCTGCGCCAGACGGGTCAATGCCGTCTGGACACTTCCGAAGTCCAGTTCGGAGCATTCGTTGAAATAGAGCGTGGCAAACTCCCTGCCTAAAATCTTTTCGGCGCGCTGAGCGTCATCCAGACCCACCAGCTGGATCTCTGAACCGTTGGGGAACTTGAAAACGGAGTCACTCTTACTGTATTCATACTTCAGCTCCGGGAACCGGCAGCGCAGCGCCTTGGGCATGGTGTCGTTCCCCACAGCGCTGCGGACTCCGTTGAAGTGACGCCGGATCACCGCATGGCGGGAGCCGGGAGCTTTCAGCGCGCGGATCACCAGTGCACAGCAGAGCAGAAAGGTCTTCCCTGAGCGGCTTCCGCCGTAAAGCAGACAGAAACGGGCTCCGGAACCCAGCATGGCAAGGGCTTCAAGCTGGGCGCCGCTGTATGTGAACTTTGCCATGGCCCTTATCGCGCCTTCTTTTTCCGGGAGTAGTTCTGGAACTTGCTTTTCAGATTGCCCACCCGGCGGAGCGCCGTCTGAAAAAGAGGTCCCAGTTCCGGGAACTGCGCCACGGCATAGAGCATCTTTTCGTGCATTGCCTGACGGGAACAGTTTCTGATCTTTGCCAGATGCGCCACAGTGACGCCTCCCGGCACAGGAGCTGCCGGAGCGATGAGTTCCGCGACGATGCCCAGAGTGTAACTGTCAAGTTTCATGATCCACTTGAGCATCTGGCTCAGGCGTCTGACCATTTCTCCGTGGAAATCGATTTCCTCCCCGTTGCCGGGGATACAGCTGTCGGGGGCGGGGTACCAGAGGTCAACGGTGTTGTCAAAGCTGACCAGCCCTGAGGTGCGGTCAACGGATTTCCCGGTGCGGGTGTAAAGAGAGCAGGAGTCCCGGTAGAGACATCTGACACAGGTTCTGCTCAAGGTGAATGTGCCGAAGCACTCTTTCATAGTGCCGTTTTTTTTCATGGTTGAAACTCCTTTGGTATCCATCAGCCGCGGGCGAGGGGAAGTGTTTTCTTTGAGAGCAGACAGCAGAGGCGGAGCGCTCTTGCCGACATGATCCGGGCAGGGGTTTTGTCATAGGTGACACTGCCTGCGCCCTCGACACTTTCAGAAACGACATCGTTGAGGGGGGAGTAGAGTTTATCTATGTTGAGCAGCAGAAAGATGGTCTGTTCGGCGACGGCGTCGATGTAGACGGGGTCCTCTTTATCGACCCCGGCGCCGGTCTGGCTGAGGATATCCAGCTCAGCCATGGCGACGGCGCTTTCTTTACTGTTGATCGTGGCGGCGTAATAGAGATCGGCTGCGATGTGCCGTGAAATGGCTTCTTCAAATTTGTTCAGGTCTGACATCTTTTATTCCTTGAAAAAAGGGACTTCCCTTTTGCCCGCAGGCAGAAAGAAAGGTCCCTTTGTGAGAGTTACAACACTTTGGATCATGCTCCGCGGAGCGCACTGAGAGCCGTTGCGGCACTCATGAGATTCCTGATGCGGCAGCAGCGCTGTCTGGCGTTGCGGAACTCAAAGGTGAGTTCACCCAGCGCCGTGCGGCGGATCCCGTCAAAGCCGGAGGGTGTCGCATCTTCATCGCTGATGGCGCGACCCTGAAGAGCCGCCAGACCGAAACCTTCGGGATCCAGGATCCACGCCTCGGTATCGGGGACATCGGGATCCGCCATGACCACCATGCCTTTGCCGTTGATGTCATTGACGATCACAGCCACATAGGCCCCCCGGCGGTCATCGGAGCGGAGGATCTGAAGATTGTTGCGGTACTCGTTTGAAATGATCCGCGCCTGACCGGGGGAGCAGAGGATCTGAGAGGGTTCGCCCCCTGCACCCAGCACAGCCTGAGCGCCGTCATTGATGATAAAAGAGTCAATGGCGGATTCTCCTGCGTCGATGCAGAGTCCCTCTTCTCCGGCGGCGAAAGCGTAAAGACCTCCCGCTTCGCCCCGGACGCCGGGACCGGGTTCAACACGTCTGCCGAAGAGGGCGACCCGGTTCAGATCCCGTGCCAGATCGGCAAGGGCGAAGGCGGTCTGCCGGTTCAGCTGGTTGTCGGCACTGCCGTAGAGATTCACCGCCAGAGCGGAGCCGCTCAGAACGATCTCTTTGCGGAAGATCTGAGTGGTGTTGTATTCGGCGCGGGCGTGAGCATAATTCTCTTCGCCCTCGCCGTTGATGCTGCCTTCGCCCATGGGGGTGGAGATCACCTTGAAAAGGGCGCCTTCAGCAGGGAGGCTTTCCACGGTCATGCCGGAGCCGTTGTCAGCGGCAAGGGCAATGGTCACGGCGTTGCCGGTGACACCTGTGACCGTGAAAAGAGCGGCGGAACCTTCCGGAGCAAGGAGAGTACCGTTTTTGACCTTGGCGGCATCGGCGGCGTTCACAGAGAGAACGCCTGAAGCGATGGCGTCTGCTTTGATGGAGCGTCCCTGCATCTGATCCTCAAGCCACTCATGCTTGCGCATACGGGCCTCGGGAACAGCCTTGAAGTTGGAAATAAATCTCGGCTCATCCCGGATTACGGTTGAAAGAATGTCAGAAAGATCGCGCTTGCGGTCAGAAAAACTGTAGCTGTACAACATATTATATAACCTCTGAGTATGGACTTTTGTTTGTTGATTTGAACTTTTTCATCGCGTCACCGGAGCTGAATCCAGACGGTGGAGAATGCGCGAGATCCGGTCATTCCCGGATACGGGCGCGGGGTGGAACGGCTCTTCAGAGCGGGTCCCTGAACCGGAACCGGGGTGGAGAGCGCTTTTGAAACAGTAGGGACGGCTTTGGAGCATCTGAGCAAGAAATTGCTCCACCGCCTGACTGTCATCAAGATCCACATTCTCTTTGCCTGCAAGAAAATCCAGATAATCCGGATCAACGCAGCCCGACTGTTCCGCCAGACGGCGGATGGATGTGGCGCGCGCCAGCAGATCGTGTTTCTGCTGAAGCGCTTCCTTTTCGCTCAGAGCCGCGCTGAGCTGCTTTTTCAGCAGTTCTTCGGCTGAGAGCTTGGCGTTTTCCTGCTCTTCCAGCTGTGACTTGAGAGTGCTCAGCTCCTCTCTGAGCAGCTCCGGATCAAAGCCGGCGAGCAGCTCCCGGGCGTCAGGGGGGATCTCCCTGCCCGAAAGCAGTGCGTCAAGTGCCTCTTTGAGATTCATTTTACCTCCTCATTTAAGGCGATTTATAATAGCGGGAAAGACAAAGGCGTCTCCTCTGCCGCCTTTGGAAAGGAAAGTTTTTCCTGAAAAGGGAAAGACTCTTCTTTTTCCCGCAGGACGAAAGAGTTATGGAATCAGGAGAGCCGGACCGCTGCTGTTTCTTCAAGCAGGGCGCTTTTTTCCTGTTCCGGCATGGGTGAAAGAGCGGCAAGAAGCTCAACGGCAGCCTTGTTGACGCTCTGTTTGAAAGAGTTTCCGGCAGGCAGCTCTGAAAGCTGGAGCAGTGCCGCAATGCTTTTATCCAGCTCTCTTACGGCGAACTCCCGGTTGTAGACCACGTTGGGAACGGGTATGGAAGTGTCAAAAAGATGGAGCAGCTCCCAGGCGCGGATCTCAGTTTGTTCCAGAAGATCCGCTCTGGCGGCGAGAAACTGGCTTGAGTTGCGGAAATCCCACGCCTTGGATTCGGCGCTCTGGGCATCTTTGCTGTGAGATGAAGCACTCAGACCCGCCAGATCAAAGAGTTCCCGTTTCAGCGCCTCATTTTCCTGGCGCAGCAGCGCTCCGGGAACTCCCGAAGGACTGATATAACGGCTGATACCCTTTTCTTCCACGCTCTCAATGACGGCGGCGGAACGCGCCACTGTTGAGGCGAAATTGGCATTATCCTCCTGTGTCCGGGGCAGGGCACCCCGGGCGAAACTTTCTGAAACCACCAGCAGTCCGAACATCTGCTTGACCATGTTCATCTGGGATTCGGACTCGTTGTTGAAGATGGCTTCAGAAATACGCACGGCATCTTCAAACCAGTGCCCTGCCCCGGCGGCGCTGCCGTCGGATTCTTCAACGGGAAAGAGAGGGATCTCATTGCCGGGGAGCTTGCCTGAGGCGCACTCCTCGACTTCGCTGCCCCGGCAGCGGAAAAGCTGCCAGCTGCCCCGGCGGAAAAGTTTGATGCACTCATATTTTTCCCCCGGAGCCAGGGGATCGCTGTTTTCGTAAAGCTCCTCCCGGATGATCGCCCATTCCAGTTTTCCGTCTGTGCCGAAGGACCAGTCGGTGACTTCAAGGGGGGTGAGGACTCTCACATAAGGACGCAAGTTCCCCGCCGCCGCAGCAGAACGGCTGACCGGCGATGAAAAACAGGGGGAGTCGATCTGCACCCACACTTTGCCGAAAACCGTCAGCATGGTGGAAAGCTGGCGCATGACCTCATTTGTTCTCATGCCGGTGCGGCTCCAATCCTCCACCATGGCGGGATCGGCGTTGGTGCGGACAGGGGGTGTTGCCAGCGCATACTGGGTGATGCGTCTTGCGATGCTCCGGGGGTAGTTGAAGTAATAGGCGCGCCTTTTGCGTTCAGAAAATTCAAGATCGATCTCTGAAACGTGGCGGATCAATGTTTTTTCCATGTAACCGGGGCCGCCCCGGTATGCTTCGGCGCAGTGGCGGTAGATCTGTTCATTTTTCAGATACTCCGGATGCCGTCTGCTGAAAAGAAATCCGGTCATGATCAACAATACTCCTCTTCTTTTGTTGTTGAACCAGTTGAAGTTAAAAAGATCTTAAAGGGCCGACTCTTCCACTGTCAGGCGTATTTCCGGCAGTTCGGGGAGCGAGATCTCCTGTCTGTCCTTCCAGATTTTCGGGCGGCGGTTCTTCAGATAGAAGATGGCTGCCCGCACATCGGGAGGCACATGTTTGGGAGTTTCTCCCCCGGTTTCGTAACCGGTGGCGCGTTTCAGCAGGGCATTTTCCACCTCTTCGGCGGCGCGGGCGGCGGCCTCTTCGCGGCACTCGTCAATGAGTGCGCGGAACTCCGGATGGTCATTCCGGCAGCGGTCAAAGGTGCGCCTTGAAATGCCCAGCTTGGCAATGATTTCGCTTTCCGGACACAATGCCAGATAGCAGCGGCGGATCTCTTCAAAAGAGTTCCTGATCTTTTCGTCATACTTGGTCATACGCAATTTTTCCTTTCTGCCTGTGACAGATTATGTCAGGATTTTTCAGATGTTCTCCATGCATCTGTGCAATCCGTCAGGCGGAAAAGCTCCTCAAAAAACAATATAATTGCATCTGTGCAATTCTCAATACCTCAAATGAATATTTTTTAAAAAAAATTTGCAATTCTTTCTTTAATGTACTATCTTATACTCAGAGAGTGAGTGCGACAAGGGAACAAAAGTACTCTGTTCCCGTGTGTGTGCATAAACTCCGGCATATCAGATAAGATGAAACTTGATGGCACTGTCATCCGGGCGCTGCTCAGTGCCGCAGAACGCTGCGGCGGAGCCGTCAACCTGGGACGCAGAGCCGGAATAGACCCTTCGTGCATTTCACGCTATCTGCGGGGAAAGGTGGGATCGGTCTCTGACGGGAACTGGGAAAAACTCAGAGTTTTTCTTCAGACCGTCAGTTGCGATGTGTGCCGCGAGAAAACACTTCCTGTCATTGAGTGGCGGGAACTGCTGAAAGATCCGGGGCAGCTCATGCGGAACGGCGGTGTGGAAGATCTGGTGCTCCGGGCCCAGGATCTTCAGATGGCCCCCCAGATCTGCGACCGGGATCTGATCGTGGTGCACCAGAAAGAGAATCTGAAAGCGGTCCCTGAAAACAAGATCATCGTTGCCGTTTTCAAGCCGGTGCGTGAAAGCTCCGGAAGAGCCGTCTGCAAAAGACTCAGACGGATCAACGGCGACTGCTGGCTTTTCAGCGATGAACCGCAGGGCGTTTTTTTCCCCGCGGGAAATGAGGAAATATTGTGGGTCGGAGTCGTACTCCGTAAAATTTGCGAGCTGTAAAATGGTGAAAAAAGTAATTTGGGCTCTTCTGACCATGGCGGCGGCAGTGAATGTGAGCGCCGAAGTCTACCTTTTGGGCCCCGGCAGAAACAGGGGAACGGGAGTGAACGATCTGAGCGCCCTGCTCCCCGGCATGGAAAAGGTGCTCCATACAGAGAAGATCACCGTCAACTCCTACGGGACGGTGCTTGAAGTTTCTGCCGTTAAAAAGGATATTGAAGAGATCGCTCTGCTCCTCAGAAAAATGAAAGTTGACAAACTCAACATCTCAGGAGGAACGCTCCGCTTTGAACGGAAAGTCAGAGGCACCCGGTTTGTGGAACGCTTTCTGCTGATCGCTTCACGGAAAGAGCGTCCTGTGACCTGTTTCAGAATGCTTGTCCCTGAAAAGCTCCCGCCCCCGCAGGAGTGGCCCCCGGAACTGCCGCCGCTCCCCTCCGGCGCCATTATCACTTCTGTCACCCGTCTGGCTGACGGCGGCATCTGCGGAGAGTTCCGCGACGCCCCACAACCGCCTCATATCATGCTCAGAAATGTGGATGCCCTCATGCGGAACAGAAAAATGTTCCCCGCCGGAAACGAGATCGCTTCACGGAACGGGGGCAGAGGGGAGATCTTTTATGACAAAAACGCCATCGTCTGGGTTGCTTTCAGCGATTCAGGACACGGCGCGTTTTTTTACCGGCGCCGGAAATAACTTCACGCCGAAGCGTACTTGGACGCGAGGAAGGTGATGCTCAGGACCGTGGCGTTGAGAAGTGCGTGGGTGATGATGGAGCACCACAGATTGCGGGTGATGTTGCAGACCGCCTGAAAGGTGAGTCCGATGAAAAAGAGTGCGGGGATCCCCAGTACAAATCCGTGGGCGATGGAAAAGATGAACGCCGTTCCGACCATGGCGGCAGGAGCGCCCAGTTTGCCCAGCAGGGCATAGAGTCCCCGTCGGAAAATGAGTTCCTCCAGACAGGGAACCACCGCCGCCGTCAGCAGCAGCAGCTGAAAATAGGTCCCTTTCCCCCCCTGACGGACAAGAAAGATGAAGGACTGCTCCTTTTCATAACTTATATGAAAAAATTCAAGTATCTGCTGCCAGGAACCGGTGAGCAGAGCCGAAACAGGCAGCAGAATGGCAAGGGCAAGAAAGCAGAGCAGCAGATCCTGAAATCTGACCTTCCGGAATCCGGCTTTGCTGCTGAAACTCCCCGGCACCGGGGCAAAGGCAAGGATGGCTCCGAAAAAAATCAGCGCCGCCGCGGAGCAGAGGAGAAGAGCGTTCACCGCCCCAAAAACTCCTGCAAGTCTGCTGCCGCCGTAAAAGCTGATGACAAGGGAACCGGTGATCCCCCCCAGAATGAAGTGGAGGGGAATCTTTCTTTTCCACGGACGGGCAAATATGCGCTGTGAAAAAAGGGTGAAAGAGTGCTTTTTCATGGAGTGATCCTGAGAGTGCGCTCCTCATCGCCCTGGTGTGTGATTTCCACAGTGAGACACTTTTCAGGGAGTAATGACTCAATCCTTTCGGGCCACTCAATGAGCTTGTAGGCTTTGGGATCGTCAATGAACTCATCCACGCCGAACCCCAGTGCGGCGGCGGAATCGGCGATCCGGTAAAGATCCATGTGATAGAGCCTTGCACCTCCGGGGAGCTGATACTCCTGAACGATGGTATAGGTGGGGCTTGAGAGGGTGTCATCGCATCCCAGTCCCCGGGCGAACCCCCGGGAAAAAACCGTCTTCCCCGCTCCCAGATTACCCCGGAGCAGCACCGTCGCCCCCGGCTGAAGAGAAGCGGCGATTTCAGACGCAAGTTTTTCCGTCTCCTCTTCGGAGCGGGAGTGATAGATCATTTCAGTATTCAAATCCATAAGTTTTCTCCTCATTCAAAGTCTCTTACAGCTGCTCCAGCATGGTGTTGAGCAGTATGAGCGCCTGAGCGGCGGCGCGCTGGCGGATCATCAATCTTCCGCCCCGCAAGTTGAGCTTGCGGACCATGACTTTGCCTTTGACGCAGGCGGCGACATAGACCAGTCCCACAGGCTTTTCCGGCGTTCCGCCGTCGGGACCTGCGATACCGGTGGTGGCAACGGCGGCATCGGCGCCCAGACGGGAGGCCGCTCCCTGTGCCATGGCGCAGGCGCACTCTTCGCTGACGGCGCCGTATTTCTCAAGGAGCTCCCCGGGGACGCCCAGAAGTTTCTCTTTGAGGGCGTTGGAGTAGGTGACGGCGCTCCCGGCAAAGACACTTGAAACGCCGCTGCGTTCAACGATGGAGTTGGCGATCATTCCCCCTGTGCAGGATTCGGCGGTAACAAGGGTCAACCCCTTTTCTTGCAGCAGTCCGATGGTGCGGGTGACAGGATCAAGGACGCCGTCAGGCATGGCGCTTGCCCCCATGAGATCGTGGGCGGTACGGTCTGCCTTGAGCAGTTTTTCATCATCATCTGAGGAAAGAAAGAGCCGTGTTCCCGAAGCATCGGCGCAATAGGCGATTTCCACACCGAGAGCGGTAATGGGCTTTTCAAGGGTTTTGGCAACAGTGGATTCACCCACCCCGGCGCAGAGGAACCCCACCGTTTTGAGACGGTCGGGAACGAGTTCCAGAATGGCGGGGAGAATGGACTCCGCGATCATAGGCTCAAACTCTGAGGGAGGACCCGGCACGAGAAAAATGTGGCGCGTGATTTTGGCATAATCCGTTTTGATATAGATCCCTGAGGCGGAGCCCCGGGGATTGTCAATGGCCGTGCCGTTGTCGGGAAGCATCGCCTGTTTGAACTGGGATTTGGGGCAGGGAATGGCGCGTCCCAGAGCTTTCCAGAAGTTTTCTATTTTGACGGTCAATGCCGGATCCTGATGGAGTTCAAGTCCGAAAAAGCGTGCCACAGTCTCAAGGGTGATGTCATCAGAAGTAGGTCCAAGACCTCCTGAGATCAGGAGTATTTCAGAACTTTTCAAGGCGGCGCTCAAGGCTTCGGCGATCTCCTGTTTTCTGTCGCCGCAGGCGATCTCCTGATGGAGCGGGATCCCGGCGGCGGCGAGGGCGGAGCCGAAACAGCGCAAGTTTGTGTTGACGGCGCTCCCTTTCAGAAGCTCCGTTCCGGTGGAAATAAAGGCAATATTCATAATTCTCCGTTGGCGGGCAGATAGACCCTGTTTGATGGATTGTTGGTCAGATTGTCATAGTTGATCTTCACCCCCAGCAGATTGGCGAGGGCGCTGTAAAGTTCAGGGAGCTTCGCGGTGAGGCGCCGCCCCTCATGTTCCCCCTGCCGGGTGATAAGGTTGGCGGCCGAAATGGCGCTCTGAGTGCTCTCTTTGTAGTCCGCTTTGAACTCCCCTTTGGTAAACTCTTTCAGGGGCCGCCACTCATAAGCGTAACCGGTCGCCCCGGAGGCGGCATCGCTGCTGAGAGCCTCCCACGCTTCGGTGACTTCGCCACCTGAATGATAGAGGACCTGGTCTTTCAGGGTAAAGGGGATCCCGTTGTCATAGTCCCAGCCTTTGAGTTCTCTTCCGGCGCCGCCGTGGAGCGAGGCGTTTTCAAAGTTCACTGAGCGCTCCGTCTCATATTTGGAGTCGATCAGCACTCCGGTGTTGAAGATCTCAAGGGAAAGAGTGAAAATGATCCCCAGCAGCAGCACTGCAAATCCCAGAAGCATGAAGACCATCTCAGTGGTCGCCTGCCCTGATTGTGAAGAAGTTCTTTTCATAAGCGCACAGGTCCCCTTGTGCCGTCATAGCGCCCCGGGTTCCAAATCTGATGACTGCCGCCGTTGCCGCCTTCTCCGCCGTAGTGACGGTTATACATGATGGTGGGATCGTTGCTGCCGTTGAGAACGATCTCCCCTCTGGAGTTGATCACATAGTAAAGTGAAGCGTTGTTCACGATATTGACATAGACTCTGTAAGCGGTACCGCCGTTGATCTCATCGGGCATGGCGACTTTGCGGGTCTCTTCATCCAGACGGTAGTTTTTGGTTTCTTTGCCCTCTTCGCGGGAAACCACATAATATTTTTTGACGGTGATCTTGCCGTCGGGAGCAATTTCTTTGATCTCCACCCGCCTGAGTTTGGGGCCGTTGCTGAAAAGTTTCGGCTCCTGAAGGTATCCGGGACCGTCAAGGACTTTCTGCTGGAAGACTCTCTGATCCCGCACTTTGTACCACTCCCAGAGTTTATCCTTGAACTCATTTTCAAAGGCGCCCTTGTTGAATTTGTGGTTGTATCCGTAATAGCGCAGAGCCCGCCCGGAAATATGGGAGTTCAATTCAGCTTTGACCCTTTCTGAACTGCCTCTGGCGCGCTCGCGGACGCCGTTGACAAGGAACTGCAAGGCCTCAAGATAATGTTCGGTGCCCTCGGGGGGGACGCCGTTGAGATCGGATTGCTCCGCAAGCCAGCTGAGGAATTTTTCCAGATTGGAGTATCCCGGCTTCAGCACCTGAAAGCCGTAGGGAATGGGCATGAAAGTGGGCATGGGGGAGACCTTTTTGAAAACAGGCAGGATCATATCCAGCTCCACCGGGGGGGTATCGCCTTTGAGTTCCCCCAGCACCTTGGAGATGGAACCGGGGCGGTAGCTTGTGGAAATGTCAGAGTCATCCGCTCTGCCCCGGCGGGTGCCGATGCGTGTGGTGGTCTGGCTTTTGCGGCGCAGAATGGGGTGTTCTTTGCTTTTCACCGCCTCGCGGGCATCTCGCTTGTGGATGTTTTCCGCAAAATCACTTTTGTCATAGGGACGCACCGACGGACGGACATTCACCCGGGCCATTACATCGGCGTACCCCTCCACATAGGCGGCGGGACCTTCATAGATGTACTGCTTTTTCACCTCTTTACGCAGAGCGCCGCCCCCGTACCAGTAGTTGTAGTGGCTGTACTCATATTCAGGATAGTTGTTTCTGTAATATTCAGGGAACCACCAGCGGTCAAAGATGCACCACTTCATCTGAGCGGGCAAGTCCCCTGCTTCGGCGTAGTTTTCAAGGTCGGGTTTCAGGTCGTTGATCACAGAAACGGTCTTTTCCGCGTAGTCGCCGCCGAACTCCACACCTAAAGTGAAGATCTCGCTTTCGTTGGGGAAACGGTTGTTCCGGTAGTTGATCTGCCACCATTTTCCCTGAAAGTCGGTGTCATCCATGGTCTTGAGGATGGAGTTCAGCAAAGTCCAGTGGTGGCTTTTTGGGGGATCGTTGGCGGCGATGGCGTTGGCGCACCGCATGATCTCTGTGTAAAACCTGTCGTTGGCAAGCTGCGCCGGACGGGTTTCAGGCATTCCCGCCGTCCGGGCGTTGGGAAATACGGCAACACCGTTGCTGTTGATGCGGGAAACAAGACTTGTGTAAGGCTCTTTCCAGTTGTAGTTGTTGATGTACTTTGCCGCGCCGCCCCGGGTCTCATCGTACCGTTTGTCGGTTTCAAGGAGTTCCAGATAGGTTCCGAGAGCGTTGTTGACCCGGTTGAGTCCGTTGGATTTGGCGGCCTGCTGGGCGGCGGCGAATCCGATAAGAGGACCGATGAAGCTGACCCGGGTCTGCATTTCGGTGAGAAGATCCACCCGTGACTGCATCTCCCGGCGCCATGCTTCTTCCTCCTCCTTTTTGTCGGGGAGAGGGGTCTTCCAGTTTTCGGAGCCCTCCATAAGAAGCGCCGAAGCCTTGAGCAGATTGATTTCGCCGATAAGGTTCAAGGACTCCTTCTGCCAGGCGGCGCCGGTCATGGCGGCGGATTGCTGGGCGATATCCACCTTGAGCTTGGCGCGGATCACATTGTGCACGTCAAAGGCATAGAGGATCACCAGAAGCAATATTGCCATCATCACCACACCGGTGATGAGGACCTGGCCTGATTGTCGGTCTCTTTTCATCTGCTCACGGCTCCAGATAGAGGTTGGAAAAGTTGTAGGCTTTTGCTTCAGCCCGGGGGGAAGGGGTGCGGGTGATGCCGAAGATCCTGCCCAGAACTTCATGGACAAGAGGCATTTGTTCAAGCACAGTCAAACATTCAATGGTTTCGCCGTTGAGCCGGGTGCTGGCGACGGTGAGACAGGGATCTTTGCTGCTCTGGGGATGCCAGTAAGGGTAGCTCACGCCTGAGGCGTCACCGTTGCGCATATAACTTTCGGCGTGGCTTTCTTCATCGGCGTAGGTGCTTGAGCGTCCGCCTGAAATGGCGATGGCAGCCACCCGCGCCGCCCGGAGTCCGATATTGGGTTTGTACCCCAGTGACGCCGCCTTGGTGCTGTAATAGACTGAGTAATGGCAGAAAAGCTCCGCCATCGCCCAGCGGTAGATCTGAAACAGGGCAAAAAAAGCCAGCATCAGCACACAGATCGCCAGAACTGATTCAAAGATCACGGCGCCCTGCTGGTTTTTGAATTTGCGCTGTTTCAGAACTTTCATGATGTTTACTGCATGACTTTCAAAGCTGTGTCCACATTGCCGAAAGGCGCCGAAAGCTCCACGCCCGCAATGTAAGGACGGATCTCTGCCAGAGCCTCTCTTGCGATTTCAATACCCACCGCAAGCTGCCCCTCTTTGGTCTCAGGGACGGCGATACGCTGCATGATGGAGTCAGGAACCACCACACCGGGGACTTCGTTCCGCATGAACTGGGCGTTCCGCAAACTCACAAGCGGCCAGACACCGGCAATGACAGGCAGATGAAGGTGTTCGATGCGCTTGATGAAGTTCAGCAGCGCGGCGGGTTCAAAGACCGGCTGGGTCTGGATGAAGTCGGCGCCCGCTTCAGCCTTTTCACAGATGCGGCGGTACTCCCGCTCCTGATCTATGGCGTTGGGATCAAGTCCCACGCCGATGAGGGTGGCGGTCTGACCGTTGATGGATTTATTGCCGCAGTCCACGCCCCGGTTCATCTTGTTCTGCATGGCGACAAGTCCGATGGCGTCAATGTCAAAGACGCCGCTGCTGAAGGGATAATCCCCCAGTTTCGGCGGATCGCCGGTGATGAAGAGCAGCTGCCTGATGCCTGAGGCGGCGTAACTGAGAAGTTCGGATTGGAGTCCGATAAGGCTTTTATCCCGGCAGCAGCAGTGGGGAATGGTGGCGATGCCCACTTTTTCCTCAATAGTCTTTGCCGCAAGGAGCGGGGTGATCCGGGCGCTGGCGCGGGGACCGTCAGGCAGATTGATGGCGTCAATGCCGTTATCTTTGCACTTTTGGGCGTTGGCAAGGAGTTTGGTCATGTCAAAGCCGGCGGCGGGGGTGAGTTCCACAGTGCGGATAAACTCCCCTTTGGCAAGTTTTGCCCCCAGTGTTCCCCTTTCAGCCAGAGGGAGCGGTTCAGGGAGCTGGCAGCTTTCCTCTTTGACGGTGATCTCGATTTTTTTGGCGCCCGCAAGGGGCTTGACGGCGGTGCTGACGGCGTTGATGAGTTCAGGACCGATGCCGCAGCATCCCCCCACGGCGGCGGCGCCCAGACGGGCGAAACGGACGGCGTAGGTGCTCAGATACTCTTCGCTTGCCATGTAGAGGGTGCGTCCATCCACATCTTTGGGGTTGCCCGCGTTGGGCTGAAGAATGATGGGGAGCCGGGTCACTTTCATGAGACGCTCAAACTCTTTGAGGACCGCTTCAGGACCGCCGCCGCAGTTGATGCCCAGGGCGGCAGGAGGATTGGCGGCGGCAGAGGTGCCGACAATATCAAGAAGTTTCTCAAGATCCTCCATAAGGGGGGAGTTTGCGGCGAAACTCAGGACATAGACCAGATCGGAAAAATTCTTCACCGCCTCAAGGACGCCAGTCAGATCTTCAAAGCTCCGCATGGACTCAAAGATGACAAAGTCCGCCTCAAGGAGCGCCTGAAGCTGCTCCGTGATGATCTCTGCGCGGCTTCTGGTGTCAGCTTCAGATTCAGGTTCCCCCACGGGGCCCACAGAGGCGGCGACGAGAGCCTTGCCGTTGGCGGCGGCGCGGGCGATCTCAACGCCTGCGCGGTTGATGGCTGCGACTTCAGAAGCGATGCCGTAGCGCCGCAGGTTCCGGGCATTGGCGTTGAAGGTGTTGGCAGTGAGCACTTCAGCTCCGGCGCTCAGGTAGGCACGGTGGATCTCTGAGATCACCGCAGGACGGGTCACATTGAGCTGTTCATAGGAGTTGTTGACAAAAAAGTTCCTTTTGTAAAGCTCGGTCCCCATGGCGCCGTCAAAGATGACCACCCCGGAGTTGAGTTTTTTACGCAGTATATTCAAGGCTTGTTTTCTCCTGTTTGTTCCTTATTCCACATTATAAAGATAATATAATGGCACTCAAGACAAAATGCAAACGGCCGCACTGGCGGATTGCTGAAAAAATTTTTCCGGAATATTGTTTTTTTCAAGTTTATTCTGTCAGAAACAGTGTTATATTCTCTCATTATATACACAGGCCGTTTCAAAAATGAAATAACCTTGATATACACGGGAGTGAAAACAATGAAAATCAAAGATATGCTTGAGACTTATGCTGCTCTGGATTCCGCCGGGCAGGAGAGACTCCTTGAAGAGTTTTTTCTTCACGGCAGTCACGGCGACGCCGGAGCTCTCTTTCTGGCAGGTTATCTGAGTACGCCTGTGCGTGAAGATCTTATGAGCTCCGCCGCCGCCTGTGACTTTGAAGCGGCGCTGGCATACGCAGAATATTGCAGCTGCGAATACGGCCGTACCTCTGCCGGAAGACGCAAGGTCTACGCTGTCTGCTTCAAAGGCAGAAAGAGCGATCATGCCTCTCTGCTCAACAAGCTGGGGGTGCTGGTCCTTACCGGCTGCGGCTGTGTCAGAAGTCTTTCCCGTGCGGAAAAATTTTTCCGCCGTGCTGCGGCACTGGGTTCCGGTGTTGCCAGGGAAAATCTGGAGCTTCTGCTCAAAATCAAAGAGGATCCTGCAAAAACGGTGCTGCTCCCTGCTCCGGAAGAGGCGGTGAACGCAGAAGTCGTGAAACTTGCATCCCGTCCGGAACGGACGGCGAAATACTTTGCAGATCCACCCTTCTCCCTCCCCCGGTGGGAGGGAAACTCTCTGTGTCATTTGAAAATCAGTTGAAAAGTCATGCTTCAAAGTTCATTTATACAAAAAGGAAAAAAGAAAATGTTGAAGAGTACAAAAAAATGTTTTTCCGTTCTCGTACTGACGGGACTTTCATTGATGTGTTCCCCCCTGTGGGCGACCGCAGAAAGAGATGATCCCGGCGTGGTGGCCTATTGGAACAACGTTGCAAACTTGATTGAGAGCAAAAAGTACAAAGAGGCGGAAAAGATCCTTGAAAAGGCGCTCCGCGACGATTATGAGGATGCCTGCTACTATATGGGGATGCTCCATGTCAGAAAAGGGGAGAAAGAAAAAGCCCTCTTCTATTTCAGGAAAGGTGCAGCCCTTGAAGAGATCAACTCAATGTTCAAACTGGCGCAGCTTTACGCTCTGGGGTGGGGCGTTGCCAAAAATGAAGCCGAAGCCTTCAAACTTTTCAAAAAGACCGCCGACCGCAGCGGATATCCGGAAGCCATCTTCCAGACAGGCAGAATGCTTCTTGTGGGCGAAGGAACCTCCCCGGACAGAAGCAAAGCGGTGTACTATCTGAAACAGGTCAGTGACCCCCGCTGCGGCACTGAAATGCTCCCTCAAGCTCAGCATCTTCTGGGAACATATTTTCTTGAAGAAGCTGAAAAATGCGGTGAAACCGGCAGAAAGAAAGAACTTTTTGCCGACGCTGTGCGGATCCTGAGACTTGCCGCCGCCAACAAGGTTTCCGGTGCGTGGATCGCTCTCGGAGGCATCTATTACAACGGCCGCGACGGCAGCAGACCCGATCCGGAAAAAGCTGCGCTCTGCTATCTTGCGGCAGTCGCCATAGACGCCCCCGTCAAGGCCCATTACAATCTGGGAGTTATCGCACTCCAAAACAAGGATTATGACGAAGCTTTCAGATGGATGCAGCTCGCCGCCGCTCAGGGAGATCCCAAAGCCAAACACTTTGTGGAAAAGGATTATCCGAAATTAAAGGGCGTCAGGACCGCTCCGGAAACGAAGAGCTCCCGCGCAGAAAAAATTGAAGTAACTCCAGCCATGTGAGCAAGTTGATAAGGTAAAAGAAATTGGGGACTTGAAATTTTGATTAGTCGGGAGTATATTAGCTGAAACAGATAAATACTGTAAACATTTACAGCTTTTTTTTGAATGCGTGTAAGAAAAAAGGAAATAGTGTATCTTTATCAGTACGCTCCGGAATTTTCCGGGCACCGGTAATGAGTTGAAGATGTAAAAACATCACTGACAGATGCCGCGGAAAAGATGCCGCGGATCTTCAGTTGTCAATTAAAAGGAAAAGGATAAAATGTCTGTTTCAGTTCTTAAAAAATATACCGTTACTGAACGGGATATCGCTATGGATGACGCCCTTAAAGGGTATGCTTTTTTCACCGCCGCAGGCTCCGGAATTCAGCCTGTGGGCAAGGAACAGCTTTCTGTTGTCTTCAACAATGCGCCTGTGATCTACGGATATCTTGATGTA
>JAGBWB010000048.1 GCA_017629975.1 Lentisphaeria bacterium | reverse complement strand
CGTTTTTTCCGGCTCAAAGCCGAGGCCAGCCATTCAGAAAATCTGGGGAATCTGCACGATGCCTGCCGGAAATGGCAAAAAATCGTTGCAGAACTTTCAAACTTTGCCGATGAGGCTTTTACCGGGCAAAACGAAAGGCTGAGAAAAGAAACCATTGATCTTTTGAAATTTCTTTCAAGCTGCAACCGGGAGTTTAAAGCTCCCCGCTATGATCTTAAAGGAGTGTCTCCTGAGAATCTGCCGCCCAGAGAATTTCTGGAGTACAGGCAGCAACTGTATAATGCTGCAATTCTTCAGGCACAGGAGTGCGCCCGGGAACTTTTTGAAAAGTATAACAAAGAAATCCAATCCGCAAAAGATGAGCTCCCGCGGGAGGTTTGGGAATATATGTTCCAAGCCAGCGAAGCAGAAAAAGCAAAGGATTTTTCGCGCGCACGCGCCTTTTGGGAAAGTGCGTTGAAAGCTGCCCGGAGCAGGACACAGAGTTCTGCGGCTTCTAACTCAGCGCCTGCCGGCGGGAGTTCTCAGAATAGGACTCCGCATCAGCATTTGCCTGAACAGCCTGTTTCTGTGCAGGAACCGGTTCAAATTCCCTCTCCGGTCAAAACTGATTCCCAATCCTCCAAATGGACCAGCTGGATTAAGACCCCATTTATCGGTTATTTGAAACTAATTTTTTTCTGGTTTCTTTTTATGATGTGCGTCTGTTGTTTCTCTTTGCTGATCTTGCCAGTGGGGGTGTATCTTCTGAACTTTCCCTGGGACAAATGCCTTGCGGCAGCGTGGCTCATCGGCATTGCAGCATGGCTGTTTTTGGGTGGACTTTACTTCAACAAATTTTTTACAGTCATCACAACAGCAACTATAACATTTTTACTGTTGTTCGCATCGGTAAAAGCATTCGGCCTTTCTTCTGACAATGCCTACACAATTGCGACACCTGTTTTCTGGCTGCTGTATCCCGTTTTCAACTGGCTTTTCAGTCGTTTCACTTTCAAAAAGAAAAAACTGCACTGGAGCATTCTGCTGTTTATGGCGCTATTTGCCCTCGCCGGTCTCGGAACCATTGTTGCATTGAAAAAAGACAAACAGAACCTGAAAAACAGCAGACATGTTATTGCCCCCAAAATGGAAATCTGTTGTCGTGACTGAAATGTTTTTGAAAACTTTCCTGATAAATCACTCCCTGCGGTGTAAGAATTGGATCCTCTGACTCTCTTTATGAACAGAAAACCTCAATCAAGGAGAGAATAAAATGAGCAATAAAAGCACTTTTTCCGGATTTTTTCAGGTCATCCTCGGCGTGGGGATCCTTGCCGCAGGAGGAACTTTGTTTTATCAGAAACTCAAGTACGGCGGTCCCGAAAAGCTGAGTTTGAAATATACCAGTGAATCGTTCCGCGCCATCAAGGAGGCGCAAGCAGTCCGGCAGGAACAGAGCGTGAAACTTGAAAAAGTGCTGAAACTTCAGCTCCTTCAGGCTCAGGTGGAACTTGAAAACAGACGCAGCTTCAGAGAAAGCGCCGCCGCAGTCAGTGAACTCCACAGCCTCTATGCCTCTGAACAGCTCGCCGCACTCAAAGGCGCCGAAGCTGAATTGCTCAAACTCAAGACCGTGAAAAAAATTTGCGCCGACACCGGATTTTTCCCCCAATATGTCACTGCCCTCAAAGATACCGCCTCAGCGGTGGATCCGCTGCGTAAAAGCCTCGGCGCAGCAGCAAGGCTGAACAACTACAAAGGAGTTGGGGAATCGGTTTTCAACAAAATCGGCGCCGCCTTTGAGGGACTTCACGACTCCGTGAGCAATATGCACCAGGCCCTTTCCAATGCCGGAACCACCCTTGAAACCGTGGGACAGCTCAACCGCGCTGAACTGCTCCCCGCCCTTGACAAAGCCATCGCGGCTCTTGAAGAAGAGATCCGGTTCCGCAAAAATGCCGCCGCCGCCGCCAAAGCAAGGGCGGCATCCATAAACAAGATCTGTGCCGCGGAGGATCGCGAGAACAATATCGGTCAACTGACCGCAGCGGCTCAGGAGCTGGAAAGTTACCTCAAAAAAAGCAGTGCAGAAAAAATTTCAGCAACCAACAGGAAACTCTCCGCCGATCTCCTTGAAAAAAGCGTGGGAACTCTTCAAAAAGCCATCAGCGAAGCGGAAAAGAACAAATCCGCATTCCAGAGCCGTTACCCCGGACACTCCGCAGCAAGTTATGACCGGGTCCTCAGCGACCTTAAAACAAAACTTGCCGCCGCAAAGAAAAACATCTCCGAAATGGAACTTCTCCACAACGCTCAGGATGCCATTTCAAAAGCCTCTCAGCGCCTTGCAAAAATCGCTGAGCTGAACAAGACCATGACCGGCGCCGCCTACTGTGAAATGCTTATCTGGCTCTTTGCCGGACTGGGATTCATCGCCAACGGTCTCAGATGCCGCCGGGAAGAGAAATCACTCCAATAACCCTTTGAACACCCCAAGGAATCTGTCAACATGAAAATCATTCTCAAAAAGTCACATTCTCTCATTCTCAAAAGCGCACTGCTCGCCGCCGCGGTGGGTCTGGCTGCCCCCGTCATGGCAAAGGGAACGCCTGCTCCGGCAGCCGCCAAAGTTCAAAAACTTGCCATGAAAAATGGCTATGCCAGCAAAGAAGCAGTGGCTGAAGCCTTTATCAGGATCTACGCCGCCGTTGACCGGGAAGCTATGTGGATGATGCTTCCGCCCGCCCTCAGAAAGGTGCTGGGCGCACAGGGCAAACAGGGATTTCAGGACTCCGCCTGCAACTCCATGACGCCTGAATCTGTGGCTCAGATGAAACTCATCGCTTCAAATCCGGAACTGATGAAAAAGGCCATTGCAGAACTGGTCACAAACCTTGAAAAATTCATGGTTCAGGAAAAGGGCAGATGGTATCTGGATTTTCTCAAGGTCGCCGCCGCCGGCAAAAGCGAAAAAGACCTTGCCAATGTCAAACTCCCGGAACGCATTGACCACACATCAGGTCCCAAGGTGGTCGAAACCTATGTCATGACCCTGATGTTCGGCAAACTGGATCTTGCCGTTGACGCCATTGCTCCCGAAGTGCGCCGTATCTACGGCGACAAAAGACTGAAAGCGCTCCTTGCTCAGGAGCTTCGCTCCCTGCCCCCGGAAGTCCTCAAACAGGTCAAACTCTCATTCATCGGCAGCGAAAAGGAGACCATCTTCAAAAATATGTACGCCACCTATAAAAAAGCTCTTGTCAAAACCAACGGCAACTGGTACATTGACTTGCGCAAGATGCGGTAACATTGCTTAAAAAGATTTCAGACAACAGAAAAAAAGCTGCGGCACCCTTTTTAACGGAGCCGCAGCTTTTTATATTGTCTGAAAAAGGATCAGATCTCTTTGCAGATTTTCAGCTCTTTTCTGAGTTCGCCCACCATCCTGCTGAAGTAATCCAGAGCGGCGTTGACGGGTTCGGGGGTGGAAAGATCAACGCCTGCGTCTTTCATGATGTCAAGGACATCTTTGGAGGAACCCGCCTTGAGGAATCCCAGATAGGCGTCGCGCTTTGCCGGATCACCGGAAAGAAGGTTCTGAGCCAGCTTCAGCGCCGCAGACATGCCGGTTGCGTACTTGTAGACATAGAAGTTGTAGTGGAAATGGGGGATCCGCGCCCACTCCAGTTCGATCTCTTTCAAAGGATCCACCGCAGGACCGTAGTAGAGCTTGTTGAGTTCGTAATACTTTTTGTTCAGCAGATCAGCTGTGAGGGGCGTTCCCTGCTCCACTGTTTCGTGCATGAAAAGTTCAAACTCCGCAAACATGGTCTGGCGGTAGATGGTTCCCCGGATCTCGTCGGCGATATGGGCGTAAAGATAGGCGCGGAACCGGGGATCGGTGCTCTGAGCAAGAAGATGTTCAAAAAGCAGTATCTCGTTGGTGGTGCTTGCCACTTCAGCCACAAAGATCTTGTAGTCCGAATAGATGTAGGGCTGGGTCAGGTGAGAGTAGTAACTGTGCATGGAGTGCCCCAGTTCATGTGCCAGAGTAAAGACATCGTTGAGAGTGCCTTTGAAGGTCATGAGCATATAGGGATAGGTGTCATAGCATCCGCTTGAGAAAGCGCCTGAACGTTTTCCCTGACGCTCGGGAGCGTCGATCCACCGCTGAGAGAAAGCAAGGTCAAGATATCTGCCGTACTCTTCGCCCATGGGTTTCACCGCCTCTTTCACCAGACGCGCCGCCTCTTCAAAGGTGTAGGTTTTGGAGCATCCGGGAAGCAGGGGGTTGAGCATGTCGTACATATCCAGCTTCTCAAGTTTCATCACCTGCTTACGCAGTTCCATATAGTCGTAGAAGCCAGGGAGTTTGCCGTGAACCGCATCAATAAGGCTCCGGTAGACCGATTCGGGGACCCGGTCGCCGTTGAGGGCGGCGCAGAGGGCGCTTTCATAGTTCCGCACTTTGGCTTTGACCGCATGGCGGCGCACTGTGCCGTCAAGGGCGGCGGCAAAGGTGTTGCGGAACTGCCGGTAGACCTTGTAGAGCTTTTTGCAGGTGCGTTCCCGGGTGCCCCGGTCAGGATTTTCCATAAGCGCCCGGTAGCTGCCGTGGGTCAGTTTGCATCTTTTGCCCTCCCCGTCGCGGATGGAGCCGAAATCCAGATCGGTATCGTTCAAAGTGTCAAAAAGATTGCCTGAAAGTCCGATGACCTGAGAGTAGCTGCCCAGAAGTTTTTCTTCGGCCTCAGAGAGGACATGATCCCTTTCGGCAAGGATCTCTTCAAGAAAACGGCGGCAGAAAGCCAGAACGGGATCTTTCAGAAAGGTGTCCATGGTCTCTTTGGGGATCCGGAGCAGTTCAGGGGTGAAGAATGCCTCCTGAGGTGCCAGCTCCGCAAGGAGCGACTGCAATTTGCCCATGCGGACCCGGCTGGAGTCCACGCCTGTTGCCTGATCCAGAGTCAGATGGGCGTAGATATAGACCTTTTCCGTCAGGCGGCTGAGGGCGAGGTAAGCCTCAACGGCCTCTTTCAGAACTTCGGCGGACTCTCCAAGTCTGCCTTTGAAAGCGGCAAACTTTTCCGTCATGGGGCGGATCTCTTCAAATGCCTTTTCCCACTCTTCCGGGCTCTTATAGATCGCCTCAAGATCCCACTCAGGGAGTTTTACGTTTTTTGCGCTCATTTTTGATTCCTTTCTCGTTTTTATCTCTTATTTTTTCCAAAGTTTTCAATACGGTATCCACTCCGGGGAAGTCCCGGAACCTGAAGCAGCGTTCAGCAGCTCCGGGAAAGGTTCTCACAAGTTCATTCCACTTTTCTTCGCTGACGGCGCCCCGGTCGATGCCTGCAATCAGGGGGATTTCAGGATTTTTTTCCATAAATTCCATACGTTTGGGGAGTTCCCCTTTGTGCCAGCGGTGAAAAAGCTCCAGATGGCACACCTCATCTGATTCATTGCGGAAACTCAAGTCGGGGAAACAGATCCCCTCTTTCCCCATATGGATAAAAGGAGTCTCCCCCACGATGCGCCAGTCGGCGCCCTTTTCCCTGAAAAGCCGGTGGAAGAGCCGGATCTCTTCAGGGACATAGGCGGAAATGTTGGTATAATGGGAGACAAGTCCGGAACTCTGATCCAATTCAAGGCGCCCTTTCCGGGAGCGTATTTCAAGTTCGGCGCTGAGCTTGTACTTTTTGAGCAAGGGCACCGCCGGAAAGAAGGAGGCAAGGAGCAAACCGTATTTCCGGGCATTTTCCAGCAGAGCTCCGGGGCCGCTGAGTTCCAGTTCAATGGTATTTCTGCCGCAGCTGCGGATCACCGCCAGCAGGCGGAAGAACTTCATGAAACGCACCAGTTTCCGCAGTTCGCCGTGTTCCGGGTCAGAGAGGGTCAAGGTCAGCTTTGAGGTGTAAAGGAGCATGGTCTGCACCAGAGCGGTGTTGTAGCGCTGGAGCACCCCCTGCGGCGTCATCTCTCTGAATGATCTCAGCACCTCAAAGTCAGGCAGATCGCCGTAGATATCCTGTGCCGGATGGGGATAAAGGCTCCTGTAATGCTCCTCTGAAAAATCCCCCTCCTTTTTCAAAGCGGCGCCGGAACGCAGAAAGAGTTCCCGGCGCATGGCGGCATAATCCACTTCGGGGTCGGGGGCGTCAAACTCTGCCGAATCGGTAATGATCTTTTCCACTCCTGAGGCAAATTTGGGATCGGGAGCGGCGGCGCAGAGGGCCTTTGTCAATGCTGCAAGTTCGCTGCGGCACTTGTTGTGTCCCTCTCTGAAAATGGCGGTCAAGGCGGCGGCGAGAGAAAGATTTTCCTCTTTCCCGCAATCGGCGAAGCGGCAGTAAAATCTGCCGTTTCTGTATGTCGTCCTGAGCAGATCCAGATTAAGCATCGCCGTTGAGCATAGTGTTGTAGAGTGAACGGATCCTTGCCGCCAGGCGTGAAAGTTCAAAGGCTGTCTTTTCCTGATCGGCACTGTCAAAACCTGAAACAGAGAGAGCACAGCAGAAAATGCCGCACTTCACAGGCAGAGTCATCTGCCGGAATCTTCCGGCGTGGTAGTTGATGAGGTTGAGACTCTCCCGGGCCTCAAGAAAACGCTCCTTGAAACGGGGGAACTCAGACTCCTGCTCCCCGGGAGCGGCAAAGCGCAGCTCCTCAAGAACCTCTTCCCACTCATCCCCTCTTGCGGCGAAGATCACCGCCGCCGCATCTGAGCGCCAGAGGGGTTCAGCGGGGGGCGTCCCCCGGCGCACCTGATAAAAGTGGAACAATCCGCCGGGAGCGACGGTGGCAAATTCGCATGAAAGTCCCATTTCAGATACCGGCTGCTGCAAAACCTCCCGGGCGATCCTTGACAGGGGATGGTTTTTTCCGGCGCTTTTGCCCAGCACCGCCAGTGCGGGAGTTGCAATAACGCTCCGGTAGGCGCTTTTGACCAGAAGTCCGCCTGCGATCAGATCCGCAACGATGCGGCTGACCATGCTCGGATGCAGTCCCAGTTTGTCGCCTATCTCCTTGAGTCTTGTAGGCTCAGGGTTGAAAGCCACCAGAGAAAGCACCTGAAGTACGCGGCTGATCCGGTTGTTGATCATAAGCTGTTCCGCCGTTCATTGAGCGCCCGCACCACGGGAGCGGGCACATGGGCGGCAAAATCCCCGCCCAGCCGTGCACACTCCTTGATGAGGGTTGAGGAAACATAGGAGTTTTCAAGCTGCGGCGTCAGAAAGATGGTTTCGCATCCCTGAAGCAGTTCGCGGTTCATGAGCGCCATCTGGAGTTCGTATTCAAAGTCCGAAAAGGCGCGCAGACCTCTGAGGATGGCGTCGGCTTTCAATTCTTTGACGGCATTGACCAGCAATCCCTCAAAGGCGATGACCTCCACATTGGGCATATCGGCGCAGCTTTCAACGATAAGCTGCCGCCGCTCCTCAAGAGTGAAGAGGGGATTTTTGCCTGAATTGACCGCCACAGCCACCACCACTTTGTCAAAAAGACGCCGGGCACGCTCAACGAGATCAAGATGTCCGTTGGTAAAAGGATCAAAAGATCCGGGATATATTACAGTTTTCATCGCGTTTTCCCCTTGACTGGAATGTAAAACAAGTGTATC
The DNA here is from genome assembly GCA_017629975.1 of Lentisphaeria bacterium. GTDB lineage: Bacteria > Verrucomicrobiota > Lentisphaeria > Victivallales > Victivallaceae > UBA1784. Next base: position 20,239 of record JAGBWB010000048.1, on the reverse strand, counting down.
TTATACAAAGGAAAGATTTCTTTCCGATTGTTGAACATTATAATATACGACAACTTCATGGATTTTTCAATTCAATTTGACACTCCTGTTGCGCCTGAGAGAGGAGTTGTCATGGGATTCGGCGTTTTTGACGGTGTCCATCACGGCCACAGGCTCATCATGCACCATGTCTGCGAAATGGCTGAGAGCATTCAGGCACTTCCGGCGGCAGTGACCTTTGTTCCCCATCCCCGGCAGCTTCTGTCAGGGGCGGATGCCCCCGGACTGCTTATCAGCGTGGAAGAAAGAGTCAAGCAGCTCCGCAGCGCAGGCGCCCGGAGTGTGGGGATCATCAACTTTACTTCTGAATTTGCCGCACTGGAGTGGGACGAGTTTCTCAAAGGACTTCTGACAGCTCCCGGCGTCACCCTCAAAGGTATCTGCGTGGGCGAAGACTGGCGCTTCGGCAAAGGGGGAAGAGGAAACGCGGAACTTCTGGAAAAGTTCTGCAAAGAACACAAACTCCTTTTCCGGGCGGTGAAACGCCTGACCTTTGAGGGCGTCAATATCAGTTCAAGCGCCATCCGCGAAATGGCGGGGAAAGGGGACCTTGCCGGTGCGGCACAGCTGCTGGGCAGAGAACTTGAACTTTCAGGCACTGTGGTGCAGGGGTTCCGCATCGCCGGGAAAGAGCTTGCCGCCCCCACCGCCAATCTGAAACTTGACCATGATCTGATGGTCCCCGACGGCGTCTATGCCGGAGCCGTTTCCATTGAAGAGGGGCGTTTCCCCGCTGTGCTCAACATCGGTTTCGCCCCCACCTACGCGGTCAATGAACGGCGCGTTGAGGTCCATCTGCTGAACTTCAGCGGCTCTCTTTACGGCAGAAAGCTCAACGTCCGGCTGCTGGAATATCTGCGGGGTGAAAAAAAGTTCAGTTCACCTGCACAACTTAAAGAACAAATCACACGGGATATCGCCCGGGCAAGTGTGATATACAATAAAACAGAAGCAACACAGGAGCAAAAACTATGATCAAAGGACTTGGTATTGACATCGTGGAAACCGACCGTATCCGTCAGGTCATTGAGCGGCACGGCGAACAGTTTTTGAACCGGGTTTACACCCCCGCTGAACAGGCCATCGGCAAGATCCGCGCCAGCGCCCACCACTTCTACGCCGGACGCTGGGCAGCCAAAGAGGCCGCCGCCAAAGCTCTGGGATGCGGCATCGGCTCTGAATGCTCTTTCAACGAGATCGAAGTGGTGGACTCCCCCATCGGCGTTCCCTCCCTTGTCTTCAGCGGCAGCGCCGCCAGGACCGCCGCCGCTCTGGGCGCAAAAAACGTGCGGGTTTCCATCACCCACGAAAGAGAATATGCCGCCGCTGTGGTCATCATTGAGGAATAAAATTATCTTTCCCGCAAAGATACTTGAATTTTCCGCCACTTGGTGATATATTATAGAAAGTGCAATAATGAGGAGAGGGGAATTGCTGTAACATCAAGAGTGCTGCCCCCTTATGCTTTTCAGATTCGGAGAAATTTCTGCCATGAAACTTTTTTTTGTCTTTTCCGGACAGGGAGCCCAGAGCGTCGGCATGGGCAAAGACCTTTACGAAAAATTTGATACTGCCAAAAAATATTTTGACACTGCGGACAAAGTTCTGGGTTACAGTTTGACCGATGTGGTCTTCAACGGTCCCGCCGAAAAACTGACCGAAACACGCTTCTGCCAGAGCGCCATCTACACCATGAGCTGCGCCTGTCTGAATGTGTTCCGTGAAAAGTTCCCTGAAGCTGTTCCCTGCGCCGCCGCCGGTCTCAGTCTGGGGGAATACGCCGCCATGTACTGCGGCAGGGCTTTCTCTTTTGAAGAGGGTCTGAAACTGCTCCAGAAGCGCGCCGATCTGATGGATGAGTGCTGCCGCGCCACCGACGGCGGCATGGCAACCGCTCTCGGATGCGACGCCGCCGTCATTGAAGAGGTGTGCGCCGCTGCCGGAATCGATGTTGCCAACTACAACTCCCCCGGTCAGATCGTTATTTCAGGGGAAAAGGAAAAGGTCAAAGCCGCTGTCGCCGAACTCAAAGGCAGAGGGTTCCGCAAGGTCATCGAACTTCAGGTGGCAGGAGCGTTCCACAGCAAGCTCATGGCACCCGCAGGTGCTGCCCTGGCAGATGTTCTCAGCGCCACTGAGCTGAATGTGCCTGAGATCCCCGTCTATCAGAACTTCACCGCCGCCGCCCCCGGCAGCGCGGAAGAGCTGAAGAAAAATCTCGCCGCTCAGGTTTCCGGTTCCGTCCGCTGGGAGTCCTGCGTCCGCGCCGCTGCCACCGCAGGAGCTGAAATGATGATCGAATTCGGCCCCGGCAATGTGCTTACAGGACTTCTCAAGCGCACCATCCCTGAGATGAAAAGCGCCAACATCAACAGCGTTGAATCACTGGAACAGTTCCAGTTTTGAAAACAGAAAAAATCCAATACAGGAGAAAATAACAATGGGTAAACTTGACAACAAGGTCGCCATCGTCACCGGCGGCGCCAGAGGTATCGGCGAAGCCATCTCTCTGAGACTTGCCGCAGAAGGCGCCAAAATCGCCATCGTTGACATCATGCTCGATGTCGCCGAAGCAACCGCCAAAAAGTTCGCCGAACTGGGCTACGAAGCCAAAGCCTACGCCGCCAACGTGGCAAAGGTGGAAGATGCCGATGCCACTGTCAAACAGGTCATCGCCGACTTCGGCAGAGTGGATATCCTGGTCAACAACGCCGGTATCACCAAAGACAACCTCATCATGCGTATGACTGAGGCGGAGTGGGATGCTGTTATCGCCGTCAATTTGAAGGGTACTTTCAACTTCACCAAGGCAGTGATCTCTCCCATGGGCCGTCAGCGCGCCGGCAAGATCGTCAACGTGGCTTCCGTGGTGGGCCGCATGGGCAACGCCGGACAGGCCAACTACTCCGCCTCCAAGGCAGGAGTCATCGCTCTGACCAAGAGCACCGCCAAAGAGTACGGCGCCCGGAACATCCAGGTGAACGCTGTGGCTCCCGGTTTCATCGAGACCGAAATGACCGCCAAGCTGCCCCAGAGCGTCCGTGACAACTTCATGCTGGTGATCCCTGCCAAGCGTCCCGGCAAACCCGAAGACGTTGCCAATGTCGTCGCTTTCCTCTGCTCCCCCGATGCCGACTACGTCACCGGACAGGTGCTCAATATTGACGGCGGAATGCTGATGTAAGCAAATAAAACGGAAAAAAAAGCAAAAAACACTTGACAAACTGAAGAAACGGGGCAATATTATATAAAGGACATTTTTCTTTGTCCGAAAGATAATAGAGTCTTAAACGTTTCTTGAGAAATAAACAGAAACAAATTAAAATTCAGGAGTTTAAAAAATGGCTGAACTGACCAAGGAAGAAATCCGCGCAAAAATCAAGAGTATCGTGACCGAAAACCTCGGCGTTTCCGAAGATCAGGTCACTGATGATGCCCAGTTCTCCCAGGATCTCGGTGCTGATTCTCTGGATCAGGTCGAACTGGTGATGTCTCTGGAAGAAGAATTCGGCGCTGAGATCCGTGATGAGGATGCTGACAGCTTGAACACTGTCGGCGATGCCATCGCCTATATCGAAAAGCGTCTTGCTGACAAGGCTGAGTAATCCAAGATTACTGCAGCTCTTACAAGCGCAGACCCCGCCGTCGCCGGATAAGGGCAGAAAAATCTTTCTGTCCCGGCGGGAGCGGGGTTTTAATTTTCAACAAACTCATTGGAGTTCTTTAATGAATAAAAGACGTGTTGTAGTTACCGGATGCGGTGTTATTTCCTGCGTCGGCAACGATGTTAAAACTTTCTGGGATGCTGTGGTCAACGGCCGCTGCGGACTCGGCCCTGTGACCCGCTTTGATGTCAGCGAATACCGTACCCGTATCGCCGGTGAGGTCAAAGACTTCAATGTGTGCGATTACCTCAGTTTCAAAGAGTCCAAACGCATGGACCTCTTCTGCCACTATGCCATCGCCGCCGCTGACGAGGCTATGAAACAGGCAGGACTCCCTGTGAACGGGGAGTGGGGCAACGTGGATCCTGACCGGGTCGGCGTCCTTGTTTCCAGCGGTATCGGCGGTCTTGAGACCATTACCGAGCAGGCAAAGACTCTCTTTGACAAGGGTCCCGCCCGGATCTCCCCGCTTTTGATCCCCATGATGATCTCTGACATTTCCTCAGGCAACATTTCCATCCGCTACGGCGCCCGCGGTCCCAACATGGCGATCGTCACCGCATGTGCCACCGGATGCCACTCCATCGGTGAATCCTACTGGATGGTGGCACGGGATGATGCCGATATTATGATCTGCGGCGGCGCCGAAGCCTCCATCAGCAAGCTGGGCATCGCCGGATTCTGCGCCGAAAAGGCCATGAGTACCCGGAACGATGATCCCCTTCACGCCAGCCGTCCCTTTGACCGCGACCGTGACGGATTCGTCATGTCCGAAGGCTCCGGTGTCCTGATTCTTGAAGAGCTTGAACACGCCAAAAAACGGGGCGCGACCATCCTTGCCGAAGTCATCGGCTACGGACTTTCAGGCGACGGATACCACATCACCAGCCCCGCCCCCGACGGCAACGGCGGCGCCCGCGCTATGAAAATGGCCATGAAGCACGCCGGGATCGCTCCTGAGCAGATCAGCTATATCAACGCCCACGGTACAAGTACCGAACTCAATGACAAGTTTGAGACCCTTGCCATCAAAGGTGCCCTCGGCGAAGCCGCAAAGAGCGTCGCTGTCAGCAGCACCAAGGGTGTGACCGGTCACGGTCTGGGCGCCGCAGGCGGATTTGAATCCATTGTCTGCGTCCAATCCATTATCAACAACGTGGTGCCCCCCACCATCAACTACGAAACCCCCGATCCCGAATGCGATCTTGATGTGACCCCCAACACTGCCAGAGAGATGGAAGTCAAGGTGGCACTGAACAGCAATCTGGGTTTCGGCGGCCACAACGGGGCGCTGCTTTTCAGCAAATTTGAAGATTGATTTTCAAACAGATTCAGGGAAAAGGTGTAATGAAAAAATTTTTGGCAAGCGTATGCGGCGGAGCGGCACTTGTTGCCTTTCTCGCCGGGTGTGATCCCCATTTGGCACAGATCGAAAACGGCTCTGAAGAGGCCCGCTGGTACAAACAGCTGAAGGAAAACTATCCTTCATTCACCGCCCCGCAGACTCCTGCCCCTGCGGTCTATAACACCCCCAACTGGAACAACTCTTCCCGTCCGGAAGCCGCCGCGGCACCCGCCGATGATCCTGAAAAGGCTGTTGACAACGCCGCCGAAGGCAAAAATGTCAAGGTTGTCCAGGAGGTCGAGGAACTCCCCGCCCCCGGCAAAGAACAGGGTAAAAAAGCAGATAAAGCCAACAAAGGCAAAGAAGCTGCCGCAGCTCCCGAACCGGCTGTGGAGCAATCCAAAGCCGCCCCCGCCCCTGCTCCGAAGCAGGGTGAAGCTGAGGGTAAACTCTATGTGGTCAAAGCCGGTGACACTCTGGGCGGCATTGCCAAACAGTTCTACGGCAAAGCAAGTCTGGAAGATGTGATTTTCAGGGCCAACTCCAAGGTTCTCAAGAACCGCAACGCTCTGAGTATCGGTATGCATCTGGTGATCCCCGAATTATGAGGGATTCTCTTTCCGGATCTCCGGAGTCTGGCGGTATCCACTCCGGCAACATGGGTGGGTGCCGCCGCATATTTCTGGAAGGCAATTTAAGCGTCAGCGAACTCTGTGCCGGTGATGAAGTACGCAATTTGCGTACTTTAAGCTCTCTTTTCGGTGTTACTCTCAACGCAAGAGAGAATATCATCACCGTCACAGGCAACGAAGAAGACGCAGGCAGAGTCAACGCCTTTTTCGCCGATCTCAGCGCCCTCTACAAACTGCGGAAATCCCCCATCACCCAGCGGGATTTTGATTTTCTCTGCGGCTCCTACCGGAACAACGCCCCGGGGGATCCTGTGAAGCTGTGGAAAAACCGTCTTGAAGTCAGTCCCAAAAAACCCTGCGTCATGCCCCGTTCACAGCGGCAGCAGAGCTATGTGGAGCTTATGCGCGAATGTGAAGTGGTCTTCGGCGTGGGACCTGCCGGAACAGGCAAAACCTATCTTGCCATGGCCATGGCAGTGGCATCTTTTCTCAAAGGGGATGTGTCAAGGATCGTCCTGACCCGTCCGGCGCGGGAATCCGGCGAAAAACTGGGATTCCTCCCCGGCTCCATGGAAGAGAAAGTCAGTCCCTATCTGCGCCCCCTCTACGATGCCCTCTATGACATGCTCAACTATGACGAGGCACAGGCATTGATCCAGAAAGGGATCATTGAAGTGGCGCCGCTGGCATTCATGCGGGGACGCACTTTGAACAACGCTTTCATCATTCTTGACGAGGCGCAGAACACCACTGTGGATCAGATGCTTATGTTTCTCACCCGTATGGGTTTCGGCTCCCGGTGCGTCATCACGGGGGATCCCCAGCAGTCCGACCTGCGTGAAAATGAGCGTTCCGGGCTCAAACATGCTCTGGAAACGCTCCGAAACATCAAAGGCATCGGATTCGCCCTCTTTGAACCCTGCGACGTCGTGCGCCACAGGCTCATAGAAACCATTATCACCCATTACACAGCCGGGAAAGGATTTACGGAAAAACCATGAAAAAAATTCTGAGTCTCTTTCTTTTCCAACGGCAGCGGAAACTTTCTGACCGCCATCTGCTCCGGGGAACTCCCATGGAGCAGAGGCTCAACACCTCGCCTGCCCCCTGGATCCTGACCATCGTGCTGGTCTGGGTCACAAGTTCTGTGCTGATGATCCTCTCTGCCTCAGGCGCCTTTTCCACCCGCAGCATCACTCTGAACTCCACGGCGCTGCGTAACTTTGTGGCTCCGTCGGACTTCAAGTACGCCGACGATTCTGAAAACCGTAAAAGGCAGGAGCAGCTTCTGGAAAATGTCCCCTTCTTCTACCGGGTCCTTCCTGAACGCACGGACCTTATCCGGAAAGATCTGCTCCAATTCCCGGAGTGTGTCAGAAACCGCGTTGCCGCTCTCTCGGAAAAAAAAGAGTACGGCATCATCCCCAATCTGCCTGTTTCCAAGCTCACCGCCGGACTTTCGGTGCCTTTGCTCCATGAACTTGACCTGGCTTTCAAGGATAAAACACGCCGCGAAGCCTTTCTCAGCAAATGGCAGCGCTCCCTGCGCGAAGGCATTCTGCCCACACAGATGAGGAATCAGGAAAAGGTTTCCACCAAACTCCGGATCATAGATACCTACAACCGGATCAACGCCCCTGTGCGGATGGGGGATACCGCCGATCCGGAAAAAGCCGCCTATCTCCTTGCGGCGACGCTGCTGCCGGGGAATCCCCCCGATATGGCTGAACTCAGAAAATTTTTTGCGGCACTCCTCAGAGAGGGCAATCTGGAAATCGCCCCGGAACACCGGAAACTTGCTCAGGAACAGGTCCTGAAGAATTTCCGTCCCAGAACACGGCAGATCCGCCAGGGTGAGATCCTGATCAAAAACGGAGAAGTGGTCACTCAGGAGCTGATGGACCTTGCCCGGGCAGCTGAACGCGCTGTGCCTCCGGTGCCCCCGCCTCAGGTTTTTTACAGGATCTTCCTCAGTCTGGTGCTTCTGGGAGTGACCATATTCTTCCTGCATCACACCTACCCTGAGCTTATCCGGGAAAACAGAAACATCATGCTCACCGGCAGCATCATCTGCCTTACCCTCGTTGCCAACTACATCGCCCTGAAGTTCTTCAACGCCGTCATCGCAAGCCGCCTGGGGAATCCTGTCACCGCCATATCATTGCAGCTTTTCATGCCGGTTTCCCTCTGCGCCGTCATGCTGACGGTGCTGGTGGGCTACCGTGCCGCCATGTGTGCCAGCTTTTTCACCGTCATCATCACGGTGCTGCTGCTTTCTCCCGAACAGCCTTTCCCGGTGTCCCTGCGTTATCTCACTTTGACCGCCATGACGGGACTGATCGTCCGCAAAGTGACCAACTACCGGACCTTTTTCGTCCGCGCCTTTCTTGCCACAGCTTTTGTCACCCTGATCTTGAACTGCGATCTCCTCTTTTCAGTACACCGCTCTCTCAGGGAGCTTGCCGAAGTCGCCATCGTCACCGGCATCAGCGCCTTTTCTTCAGCGGTCTTTGCTCTGGTGATGATCTTTCTCTTTGAACTGGTCTTCAACGCCTCCACCGATATGTCGCTCATGGTGCTCTGCGACTACAACCACCCCCTGTTGGAACGGATGAAGCGGGAGGCCCCCGGAACCCTTTTTCACTCCATGACCGTTGCCACCCTCACCGAAGATGCCGCCAAAGCCATCGGCGCCAATCCCCTCAAAGCCAAGGCGGCGGCGCTTTTCCACGACATCGGCAAACTGGAAAAGGCGCGTTACTTCATTGAGAACAACAGCCGGAGCGATGAACTCCACCGCAAACTTGCCCCCTCCCAGAGTGCTCAGATCATTCTGGGCCATGTTATTGAGGGACTGCGCCTTGCCCGCCACCACCGGCTGAGCAGTCTGGTCAGTGACGCCATCAGAAGCCATCACGGTGACACGCTGGTCTACTTTTTCTACGCCAAAGCCAAGGCGGAAAATCCCGACACTTCTGTGGATGAATCCCTCTACCGTTACGGGGGACTCCCACCCCGGCAGAAAGAGCTGACGATCCTGAGTCTGGCAGATGCCTGCGAAGCGGCAGTCCGCTCTCTGGAGCATCAGGATCCTGCTGCCATCAGGAACAAGGTCAGCGAAATATTTCAGGGCAGATTCCGGGACCGCCAGATGCGGAGTTCCATTCTGACCCTCAAGGAGCTTGACAAAGTCAAAGAAAGTTTTATCGCCACTTTGATAAGTATTCATCACGGGCGCATCGCCTATACCGCGGAGAACATAAATGAAGCAGCTGCACAGCAAATGGAACAACCGCAAACATCCCGCCCCAAAGCGCCGGGAGCTTGAAAATTTCTGCCGCAGAGCGGCGGAACTGGCAGGACTCCCCATGACAGAGTGGGAACTGGAACTTCTTTTCACCAATGACCGCTCCATGGCGGGTTACAACGCCGAGATCGTAGGACACGAGGGAACCACCGATGTCATCACCCTGTCATGGTTTGATGATCCGGAGGGACTCTTCCCCGGAGATCCTGAACTGATCCTCATCGTCAACCCCGATGCCGCCGCCCGGGAGGGCGCCGAAAGGAGAGACTCCAGCTACTCTTACGAACTGGCGCTTTATGTCGTTCACGGAATGCTTCACGCCGCAGGGGAAGATGATCTTGAAGAGGAAACACGCCTTTCCATGCGCGCCGCCGAAAAAAGAGTCATGGATCAGCTGAAAACAGAATTTCAGCTTGACCGGCTTTTCCCCGAAAGTAAAGAACAGTGAAGATCTGGAAAAAAATATTCTTTGACCCCGGTGACCGGAAACTTGTGGAAATGGTCCGCACTTCCGGCAGCAGCGGGGAAGACCGGAAAACCGGGGAGTACGCTTCAGAGCTCCACCCCAGGGGCATCATGGAGCTGGTGGAACCCCGGTCGTTCCGTATTGTCAGAAGTGTCCTCACGCTCCTTGAAAGCGTCACCCCCGGCGGCAGTGACATGCTCAGGCGCCTTGACGCCATCGCCATGCTCAGAGATGAAGTGTGCGAAGGGTTGAACGTCCCTTTGAAATACAACACCGCCCGGGTGCTGCCCGAACTTGCAAAAGAGCTGTGCCGTGTCCGGCACGATCCTGAAAAGGCCCTGAGAGCCGCTCACGATCTGCGTATGGCGCTTCTGGGGAACCCCCGTTTTATCCGCAGTCAGCTCAAGCGGTTTCAGCTGGTGGAAATGCCTGAAAGCTCCCTGCCTGTTTCCTTTGATTATCACGTCCACGACGCCAATACCAAAGGGCGCAAATCCCCCTCCCATCTGATTATGGACGCCTGGATCAAGGGCATCCGGAAACTTCAGGTCATCTTCTACAATCAGGTTCCCCCTGAGGGCGCCTTTGAACTTATGCGGAGCGCTGAGATCATGGGGATCGATGTGCGTATCGGGATCGAGTTCCGGGTGCTCCACCGCAACCGCTTCGTGGAGCTGATCTGGACGCCCAGAGGATTCAGCGGCGCCGATGATTTTCTCAACTTCCTCAACAACGAACACAACAAGAGTTTCAAGGCACGCTGCGAAGAGGCATCTCTTTATCATACCTCCCTTATTTTCGGAATGCTCCGCCGCTTCAACGCCGAGGGCAGAAAGAGACTCAATGCCTTTTACAAAACAGAACTCCCCCCCCTGAGCGACGGGGAGTTCAGCGCCTTTCTGCCTCCCGGAAAGCGCCCCTCCTCCACTCACGCGGCGGAGTTTATTGAACACAAACTGAGACTGCTCCTTGAAGAGAAAGAGCGTGACCTGAGCCTGATTCCGGAACCTTCTGAAGCAGAAGAGCTTCAGCTCCGCAGCTGCAAAAGGCACCTTGCCGCTCTGACGCCTGCCATCATCCGGGGGAACTACCTTGACCGGCAGCTCAGGGATCAGGTCCCTGCCGACACAGCAACTCTGCCCCGGCTCATGCGTCTTTCGCCCCGGGAACTTGCGGCGGAGCTGCGTAAGCAATCCCGTTCATTCCGTCTGACTCTGAATCTGACAGGCCTTTCTCTTGCCGACGTGATCCTGATCCTCTTTGAGTGCCGGGGCGGCATTACGGCTCTTGAGATCTTCAACTTCAAGGATCACCTGCGGAACCTTGACCATGAAAACACTCTTATGAACGATTTGCGCCACGCCCTCAATGCAGGGAACGTGGTTCAGCTCAAAAGCCTTCTTCTCCGCGCCATTGACGAAGTCAAGGGCTCCGACGCCCCCGACCGGGAGCTTGCCGCCGCCGATCTGCGCCGGATCCTGCGGAAACTGCCCGAACTGGCACGCCTTTATGCCCGTGCTCCCCTTGATGCGGTCATCGGCAGCGACTCCGCCGGAAAAGCGGCGCAGCCGGATTCAGGCGCAGGCATGGGATTTGCCGTTATCAACACTCTTGACAAAGGGGTGCGTAAAAAGATACTCAAAGAAAAACGCCGTCCGCTTCTGCCGGTACACAGTACCGTTTTCAAACAGGTAAGTTACCTTCCTGCGGGGAAATTTGCGCCTCAAAGGGAGCAGAGCGAATATGTGTGTCACGATCCCGCCTCTGCCATGGATAAAACGGGCAATCTCATCTCTCTCGGATTCTGCCGCAAACAGCGCCCCTCCCGGGGAATGGGATCTCTCTGGGCGGCTCTTGAAGAGAACTTTCATTACCTCAACAGCAATCTGAAGATCGCGCTCAAGATCTGCGCCGGTTTCACGGCGGCATTTCTCACCTTTTATCTTTCCGGCGCCTGGTGGGTGCTGGCGTGGTTCGGCGCCCCCATCTGGCTGGGGATCACACTTTTCAGGAATGTTGTTCAGTTCCGGATCGCGTCGGGGACTTTCCGCTCCAATCCTCTGCTCAAGTGGAACGAATTCATCTCATGGCAGCGCATTTCGGACTCCCTCTTTTTCACCGGCCTTTCGGTGCCGCTCCTGGACTTTGTGGTCAAAAACCTGATTATGCGCCAGACCTTCGGCATCACCACCGAAAACAATCCCATGCTCCTTTACAGCACCATGGGCCTTGCCAACGGACTCTATATCACCACCCACAATCTGCTGCGGGCGCTGCCGGCGCAGGCGATATTGGGGAACTGGCTCAGAGTGCCTCTTGCCATTCCCATCGCTTTCACCATCAACGCCCTGCTGAGCGGACTTCTTCAGCTCTGCGGACTGGCGGGAGCCGAAGCGCTTTTGCAGCAGTGGGCGGCGGTGATCTCCAAATTTTCCTCCGACTGCGTGGGGGGCGTGGTGGAGGCCCTTGCTGACCGCGCCATGTATCTGCGGAGCCGTATGGGGGACTTCAAACGTAAAAAGCAGGATCTTTTCAATCTGGCGGCGGATCTGGAACTCATCACCCCTGAAAAGGGTGTGGATCAGCTCCTTGCCGGGAACGTGCTCTTTGAAAACGCTCTTGTCCGCGAAAGTTCTCTCATGGTCCGGGTCTACCTCAACGCCCTTGATCTCATGTATATCTGGATGCGCCAGCCAAGGGCGCCTCAGGTCATCAGCCGGATATTGCAGAGCGTTTCCCCTGAAGAACGGAGATTTTATCTGGCAGTATCTCAGCAGTTGAAAAGAGAAAAAGAGATTTCCGCTCTTCTTGAGTCCGGACTTTTCGGCGGCGGCGCTCCCCGGGTACTGGGTTTCTACCGCAGGGCGTATAAACTTTATCTGGCTGAAACAGCCTTTCTTGCTCCGGAGAAAAAGAGGTGAAACCTTTCCCGGTCATCTGCCGAACTCTTCTTTTGCTTCCGGCGCTTGCCGGAACATCTGCTGTATTGGTGCACATTTTTTTTCCTCCCTCCTTTTTCGCCCACCGCAAAGAATATGATCTGGAGCTGCGCTTTGCCATGACGCCTCCCCTGACGGAGCGTCCCCGGGAAAAGGGAAGCACTCTTGCTGCCGTTCCGGAGCAGTTCCGCACTCTCATTGCTGAAAAGGCGGCAAAGCACCGTCTGCCCCCTGAACTCATCGCCGGGATCATCGCCCGGGAAAGCAATTTTGATCCCCGCTGTCTTTCCCCTGACGGCGGCAAAGGTCTGATGCAGCTCATGCCCTCTGTCTGCCGGGAACAGAATTGCGCCGATCCCTTTGATCCGGAGTCCAATGTGGAGTCCGGCACCGCCCATCTGGCGGCGCTGCGTGATTACTTTTCCTCCGTTCCTGAGCCTGGGGAGCGGATCAAATTCGCCCTTGCCGCCTACAACGGCGGAGCGGGACACGTTCTGGACGCAAGACTCCTTGCCCGGAAACTGAAACTTGATCCTGACAAATGGCAGGGGAATGTGGAAGAGGCGCTCCAGTTTCTCAAGTTCCGTTCATTCTGGAAAACCGCCCGCCACGGGTACTGCAACGCAGATATCGTCGTCAACTATGTCAACAGCGTTCTCGCCCTTGCCGAGCGCTTCAAAAATGAATAACTGTCACTTTGTAAGGAGAAGATTTTTATGAACTACTTTATTGACACCCATGCCCATCTGGTCCACAACTACGACCCGCGCCACATGGATGAGGTGGCGGAGTCGGGGCTGGTGAAACAGGTCTGGCTGCTGCCTTTGAATTTGTATGTTCCTGAATTTGAGTTTGCCCATGATGATGAAGTCCTTGAAGTGGGGAAACGTTATCCGGGACTCTTTGTGCCTTTCGGATTCATCGACTACTTCAAAGGGCCTGAGCAGGTCGACCGCATGAAAGAGCAGGGATTTGCGGCTTTGAAAGCCATCCGTCCTCCGCTGCCCTATGATGACGAGCGTTATTTCCCCATCTACGAGCGCGCCGAAGCTCTGGGGATGCCCATTCTCTTTCATGTGGGGATCATCTCTCACCGCACCCGGGAGCAGCTGCTCAAGCCGGTCAAAACCGGTCCCGGCAACATGAAACCCCACATGCTTGACGCCATTGCCGACGCATTCCCCAAGCTGAAACTGATCCAGGGACACCAGGGCGTTCCGTGGATCAATGAGCTTTTTGAATCCCTTTTCTATTACAAAAATATGAGCTGCACTGTCACGGGACTTGTGGATTACGACTGGCTGATCCACAACCTTGACCGCCGCACCAGCTTCAAAGAGCCTTTTTCCTCCCGGATGATGTTCGCCTGTGACGGCTTCTACGGAAGACCTCAATTCTGGAAAAGGATCCTTGAGCTTGAAAGGTTCACCCGGATGTTCTTCCGCGAAGTGGGCAAAACCTGGCACTGGGGCGAAACGGAAGCTGATTTCATGCACGGCAATGCCGAAAGGCTTTTCCCCGAATTTACCGCCCTTCTGGAAAAATAAGGCTCTCTCCCCGGTACAGGCAGTTGCCTGCTTTCTGAAATATTAAAACAGCGCTTTTCTTTTGCAACTCTTGCAAAGGAAAAGCGCTGTTCCCTCAAATGCCGGTTCTGTCTTACTGCATTCCGGCAAACTGCATATAGGCTTCCAGCTCCTTCCGGGTCACAAGGGATTTTTCAAGTTCGCTTTTGTTGCTTTCAATAAAGGTTCTCAACCTTTCAATGCTTGCCGGATGGGTATGTCCCTTTGCCAGCGCCTCTTCGACAGTGGTGGAATCAATGGCGGCGAATGTCAGCATCATCAGCAGCTGGCCTTCCAGAAAGAAATCGGTCATGCCGGTTTCACGGATGATCTGGATCGCCTCCATATCCGCTTCACGTTCCTTCTCACGGCTGTAAATCTCCTCGGCTTTCGCATATTCTGCGGCAAGCGCCTCTTTGTTCGCCTCAAACAGCTTGACCTGTTCCTCATTAGAACGTTCGGAAAACTTGCTGTCAAAAAGCATCAGTCTGCGAATGGCGAATTGCGAAAAATCAGGAAACGGAGTAAAAGCATGGCGTTTGATGATGTGCCCGATCTCATGGGCGAGTACATATCCCAGATAGCTTTCGGTCAATGCATCAAGGGATTGCTGAATGATTTCACCGTTGATGATCACAGCTCCTTTGGTTGCCTTTTTGGCAAAAGTAAAAATATCCCTGCCCCGGACTCCGGTCAGATATCCGGCACAGACTGCAACGCAAACCCGCAAAAATTCGCTGTGGACACACACAACAGGTTTGTCGTCCAAGATAGTGGCAAAGGCGTTTAATGAATCATCTTCGGCATAGGTACAAATAATCTTACTGGCGATCTGCCATCTTTCAGGGATCCGTTTAAGATAGGGTGAATCGATGACCTTATCAAAGACGTTGCCGATAAGCTGGGGATCCAGGGGCAGTTTATCAGAAGAAAAAGCCCAGGGCAGATTCACATCGATCTCATCAACCGGAACCGGAGAGGAGTGAGGCGCATTAACTTTCACATAAGGCATATTGCATCTGGCGCATTTGCGCTCTTCAAAGCTGTTCACATTGCCGCAAAAGGTGCATTTCCATCCCTCACCTTCCGCCTTTTTCACCAGCTTGATATGAAGCTGCGCTCCGCAGAGCCGGCACTTTTCCGCAGCAGCGCTGTTTTCGCTGCCGCAGACGCGGCACTTGATCTTTGCAACAGCTCCTGCACTCTTTGCATCCGCTCCGCCGGGAACGGCCTTGACGCCTGTGAGGACTGTAAAGCATCCGGAACAGCAGACGTCGGAGGCGCTGTTCTTTTTACCGCATGAAGGACAAATCTTGATATCCATGATTCACATTCTCTTTCTCAATACCTGTTCCATCGTTCAGGGCGGGGAAGATGGGGCACCTCCCCCTGTGCAAGTTATTTTTTCCGGGGGGTGCGGCAGACGAAAAAGAGTTTGCCGCGCAGTTTCCGGTCGCCGCGGCGGATCCGGGGCATCAGCTCGCCTGCGACTTCAGGGTCGTCGGTATTCCAGTGTGCCACAGTCACCTGAGAACTGGTCTTGCCGATGTGGCCGTATGCGATGGCCACCCAGGTCACATTCTGGTCATCATCCAGATAATAAACCTGGAACTCGCTGCCGGAAACGATACCGTAGTTGGTTCCCCGGTCAAGGCGGAACTCGGTCAGTTCACCTTTGTTCTTGAAGCTCAAGACAGTGCCGTTGATGGGATAGATCTCATTGACCCGGTTCACCAGTTTGTCAAGAGCCTTTTTGTAAGCATCAGTGAAGAGATACTGGTAGTCAATAGAGGGAGTGCCGGAGACTTTCCGGAACTTCTGCGTACTGCCGCCTATGAGTTCAAGTCCGGAACCGCCGTCGGTGTAAACTCCGGCTTCATTGTCAGCAATACGCATGTCCAGTTTGACGATACATCCGCAACCGACATACCGGGGGGAATCCAGATAGGAGTAATCCACAGAGGGGCGGATCTCCACATCATGGGTGCCCAGATTTGAAAGGCTCCCTTTCTTCCCGGTCAGTATCAGCATACGTTTGTTGTGGATCAGAGCGGTTTTGGGATAAACTTTGAGCTGAGCAAGATGTTCAGGGGCGACTCTGGTGCCGACAGGATCTTTGAAGACGATTTTGACCACATCTTTTTTGCTGCCGTGGTTGTAGCCGTCAACGCCGAAACGGATCTTATCTCCGGTGACACAACCGGTCAGCATGACCAGTGTTCCGACAAAAGCTGCAATATTGATCTTTTTCATTTTTTACCTTCACAATTTAGCGAATTTTGCCAGATATTCTTCAACCTGCCGATCCTGTTCGCTGATATCGGCCTTGAGAGCGACCAGGTAAGAACAGGCAATGTTGAGGCGGGTCAGGTTGTAGATCAATTGAGTACCTGCGGCACTGATCAGGATCTTTCCTTCCAAGGTCTTTGCGGCAGCTTCCAGCTCCTTGATCTGCCGGGGCAGAGTTATCAGCAGGCGCTGGACATCGCCGCTGACTCTCAGGAAAGCCTTGGTCAGCTGATTTCCGGCGCGCATATTCTCAATAAAAGGCAGTGCCCGTTTGAGTTTTTCACAGGTCTGTTTGCCGCCGGGCTTTCTGAGCCAACATTCCCAGGTCAGTTCAGCCGCCTTGTCATAAGTACATTCCTGCTTTTCGGCAGTAGCTTTGACATCTGCGACAAACTGATAGTAGGTTACGATCATTTTTTCCTTGTCAAGCTGCACATAGGGAATCACGATTTCCTCTGTGATCTGAGTTGAAAGTTTAGTAACGATCATGGAGCTGTTGTCAATGAGGCGGATCCCCACTGAATGATAAGGAATGGGACGGAACCGTTTGAAATTTTCCCAGTTGTTTTCTGTCAGCAGCAAATTCTCTTCTCTGTCTTTTATGCAGAGGGGGTAGCACTCTTTTGATACCTCATAGGATTTGCAGATATGACAGCCAGTCAATAAGAATACTCCGGCAAACATCATAAGAAGAAGATTTTTATTCATTTTTTTTCCTTCAGTTTAGTTTTTTTCAACTTGCTCTGTGTGATAAGACCCTCTGAAAAGCCTTTTCTGACACTGCTTAAAATATTTTTTCCGGATATTTTCAGAGCTTTTCGATCTTGATATCCCGTTCCCGGGTGCGGGTGCCTGCTTTGCGGACCATGCGCCAGATCTCCTCTTTGATCTCGGCGGCACTTGCTTTGCGGCTCCGGATCGTCAGTTTGCAGAGATTGAGCCCCATGTCATGCTCCTGGAACTCCTGATCGGTAATGGTGAATTTTTTGGTTCCGGAAATCATTTTGACACTCTTGTCATACTCAAAACGGTTGTTGAAAGAGATGGTGACACAGTATCTGACAGTGGGAACAGCATGGAGTCGGATCAGGTTGTCCTTTTCAATGGAGATCTGGTGGACGCCCCCCCCGGCAAGCATGTCATGCTGAAGTTTCTGGAGCTGGGTGTTGGTCACCATGCAGAGAATGCGGTTGCCCTTGACTTCGCAGGGGATCTTGAGCTGGGCGAAAACAGCAGCGGCCTGTTTGCCAAGCTCCTCAGGGACCAGGAACTCACGGGCGTATTTCCGCTCAGTGATGATAAGGGTATTGCCTTTAAGGAGTGTCACATCAAAGCCTGCTTTTTCCAGCTCCACGCGGATCCCGGGGAGTTCGGTGCCGCGGCGGCGGATCCTGTCACCTTTGTTGCCCCGGATATTCTTACCCAGAAGTTTCTGAAGCTCCATCAGCCGCCGGGGCATGTTGTTCACAGCGCTGGAGTCAACGGTGTAAAGCACCAGTTCATCATCAAAAACCACCAGGGTGAAGGCATCGGGATTCTGAGTCGTGCTCAGATGATGTTTCTTTTTAAGCTCATCAAGGAATTTGTTCCTCTTTTCAATAGGAGTCTTGACGGTAAAGGTACGTTTGGTTTCGTCGAAAAAGAAGCTGTCGCCGAAAGACTTGGTGTAAAGATCTTCAATCAGCTTCCAGTTGCCCTCCACCTGGATGACAAAGTAGCTTCCACCGTCTTCAACTGCGGCGGCAACTGCGCAGAAAAGAAATGCGGCACAGAGAGTCAGGAATAATTTTTTCATTTTTTTCTCCTTTATTTTGAGTCACTTATAAGTTTTGACATTACTTAACTTTCACATCGCGTTCACGGAAATTGTTGAGTTTTCCGGAAAGAGCGCCGCAGACGCTCTCTTTGAGCTGTGCAGCAGAACGTGCCATGGAACCGATCTTAAATTCGGCGATGGTCACCACATCGGCGTGATTGATCAGTTTGGCGGAGTTGATTTTAACTCCTTCAACACCTTTCAGGAGCTGGCCCACCTTTTCGTACTCTGCAACAGAGTTGAGCCGCACCGCCACGGTGTAAACGCTCATCACAGGAGCCTTGACGGTGAGCACATTGCCCACGAACTCCACCTTGCCCAGACGGCTGTCTCTGGCAAAGGCATCAAGCAGAGCGTTGAAAGAAGCCTTACTCAGCACCACATTTCCGGGGTTGGTGATATTGAAAGCGCGCAAAATCTCATTGACGGCGGCAGCCGTTTCGGGAGCGGCGCTGATCCGGCAGCTGTAAGTCTTGACAGTGATGCTGATAACACCGTCTGCGGCAGCGGCGGTAAATCCGGCGCTGTCCAGTTCCTGCTGAGCTTTATTGAGCTCTTCCCGGGTGATGGCGGCGATATCCGCTTTGCCGCCGTTGATGCTGCTGCCGAAGTAACGGCGGAAAAGGGCAAGAGAAGCGGCATCGCTGCGGAACACGGAGCTGTCCACCTTCCAGTTCTCTTTGCCGCCGTCTGCGGGAGCAGCCAGGGAAACGCTGTATTTCTCAGGGGAAACGGTGGTAACGGTATGTCCTTTTTCCTTGAGGAGGTCAATAAACTTGAGTTTGGTGCTTCTTAAAGCAGTGATCCGGTAAGAGTTGTTTTTGTATTCAAAACTCTTGCCGAAAGCGGTAAAGACTGCGGATTCAAGTTCGGCGCCGTTGCCGGTCAGGATCTCAAGGACAAAGGTGCTTTTCAGAGAACGCACGCCGAAAAAGATCCCGGCGGCAAAAATGATAATACAAAGCAGCACGCTCACAATTTTCCAGAAGCGTTTCCTTTTTTTATCGAGATAGTCTTTGATTATCTGCTCCACCACTTCAGGAGATTCTCTCCGGGTGAAAGCGACGCACTCTTTCATGGACTTCCGGGCATATACAGGGATAATTTTCCGGAGTTTCTCAGCAACTTCCCAAATTCTCATGGCTTTACCGGGACCGCCGCAATTATCAAACTCTTCATAAACATCGGTGATGGAGTCAAAATTGAAGCGCCCCTTGAACTTGAGGGCCTCAGAGTGGGTCCGGAAAATTTCATCGGCGATCTCTTCAAGGGTCCTGAGATTGCCTTTGGCTTCGCCCAGTTTCTGAAGAGCCAGTTCCCGGGGCAGACCGCATTCATTGACGATTCTGGTCAAAAGCATATCCAGACGCCGCCGATACGCAATCAAATCCTCAAGGATCGCCCTTGCCCCCTCAACAGTGGGGCTGCTTGCCAGAGCTCTCTCTATATCAGCCTCACTCAATCCCTGAGAGTGAGCCCATTCTTTAAGTTGTCTGATCTGTTCAACGATGACATTGCCTTTGGATTTTTCTTCAAGAGTACCTCTGGCCTCTCCCAAAGTTCCGGCATTGTTGATGATCTCCCAGGCGTCCTCACGTTTGATGCCCTTCTGACACGCCCATTGGACCAACTCTTCGGCCTGTTTCTGCCAATCGTCTTTCTTGCCCGCCGCAAGGAGCTCTTCCAGCTTACCTCTGGCGATTTCAAGTGTAGGATTTGTGTTGACGATGGAACCTGCCACATCGGGTTTGATGCCGTTTTCGGCGCACCATTTCATCAATTCCCTGACCTTTTCGCCGAAAGGATCGGGGTCTGCGCTGGCAAGAAGCGTCACGCCCAGATCTTTGTATGTACCTTTGAGGAATCCGGGGAGCAGAGTTCCCAGTTCCTCCCGGTCCTCCGGAATCATGAAAGCATCAGCTTTGAAGCGTTCAAGCTCGGTAACGGGGATCGCTCCCATGCGTGCATAGAGCCAGACGGAAAGGCGGTTTTTCATTTCCTCAGTAACGAATTTGCCCAACTCGTCATTGGTCCAGCTTTTTCCGGTGCTGTGAAAAGAGATGAACTTCCCCAGCTCTGAGCCGGAGAGAAAAGAGACCTCAAACAGGAAATCAAACTGCACCGCACCGGAAAAATCATCATTCCAGATGCAGCTGGTGACACGCAGCGGAAAAGG
>JAGBWB010000047.1 GCA_017629975.1 Lentisphaeria bacterium | reverse complement strand
GGAGCAGATTTCAACAGACCATACCCTCGCCAACGATGAAGAGTATGCTTTTCTGGGGAAAAAGAACGCTCCTTACGCCTCCAACACCATCTCCCGTTCCATCGGTTCCCGCTACAATCTCAAGCTGGAAATAAAACGGATCCCACTGACAGGCGGAGAACGTTTTTTTATCTGTTCAGACGGTGTTTACAGAGATCTTTCTGACAGGAAGATCGCTTCGATCCTGACCGAATCCGCTTCTCCCCGTGAAACTGTCAACAAAATCATGCGTTCCGTGCTGTTGCGGGGCGGTCATGACAATACAACTGTTATCAGCATTTTCCCCTGCTGAAGAGGCGCTTTAATTTGTTGATGATCCGGACTGCCAGAGGCGCCTTTGCGTAAATGCGGTCAAAGAAGATCTTCTCAAGTTCCCTGTTGCACTTTATTTCCGGAGGATGGCGGAGTTCTGAAAAGTTTTCAATCGCCATTTCCATCACATCATCTATTCTGGCATGAGAGGCATCCCAGCCGATATTGCTTACCAGGTTGACAGCGGGAAGTATACAAAGTCCGCGGTTTTTGACGCAAGCGTAGAGCCATTGAAAATCCCAGGTGTCAAAACCGGGGGCATGGGTGTAGACCTTGGAAAAAAGTTCCAGCAGACGCCTCCGGACTTTCGGGGAGTCAAAAAGATTTTTGATTTCCCCTGAGCGGCGGAAGTGAGGAAAATCGGGCATTTCATAACTCATCTTTGCCCAGGATCTGCGCCAGGCTGCCCATCCCCAGCAGCAGGGAAAATAGGTGAAATCATAATCCCATCTTGAGGGAACAGGCGTCTTGACCAGCGCCGTTCCTGAAATCATCATCACCTCTTCTGAATCTCTGTAACGCTCAAGAAGTTCGGCTGAAAAACGGAAGAAATCCTCTGACGGAACACAATCATCCTCAAGAATGATCCCTTCGGGAACATTTTCAAAAAACCAATTTACAGCCTCAGTCACATGCTTTCCGCATCCCAGATTTTTTTCCTGAAAACGGGTCTGCACCCGGCAGGGCCAGGAGACGGCAGAGGTGACGGCATGGCGAGCTTCACAGCAGAGCTGATCCTCTCCGGGGCGATCCGGGCGCGGACCGTCGCCTGCTACAAAAAGCTGTGACGGACGGATCTCCTGAAGCGCTTTCATCACCTTTTCCAGATGCCAGGAGCGGTTGAATATGATTATCAAAACAGGCACATCATGTATCATTCTTGCCAATCCTTAATTTATTTTCCGATAATTTACCGCATTGAATGACTTTTGTCAAGTTTTTTCCCGCAAAAAAAAGAAAATTCCTGAAATTGAGGATGAAAAAATGTAAAAATGTGCTATATTAATAAATTACACACGGAGGAACATTGATGAAAAGCAATTTTGAAGAACGCCTTGAAAAATTATGCGGAGCAGACGGTTTGAAAGCCGCCAAACAACTGCTCAAGCAGAATGTTCTCTGCGGCGCCTGGCACGATGAATCAGGCAATATCCGCGGCGTTTTCAAACATCCGCATGGACGCTGCACATGTAAAGTGACTCCGGGTGAAAACGCGGTTTCAGAATGTTCTTTTTGTAAAGACACAACCTTTCCCTGCTGTTCTCATGCAGTGGCTTTGATGATGTACTCCGGGCGCTTTCACCGTCCTGAAATAAGTGAAGATACTCCCTTTTACAGCCGCGGACTGCGCCGGGATCCCATCTCTTCTCTGATGGATATCAACAGCAAGGGAAACTGTGCAGAGCTTTTTCTTGACTCTCTTCATGAGCCTCCCCATGTGCCGAGCAAATGGGAACACGCCATATTGAAATGCAAGATCCGCTGCCAGGGGAGAGAGTATCTGGGAAATTTGAACAATTTACGCCAGATTTTCTTTGAAAAATACCTTTCCGCCACAGTGCGCTGGGAGGGGTTTTCACTTCAGGACAGGCAGATCATCCGCTTTCTGGCACTCAATGGAGAGGCTGAAAACTCCAATATCGTACTGCCGGCGGAGCTTGCCGCCGAACTTTTTCACTGTCTTATCGGTTTTGACCGCTTTATGCGCGACAACCGGCCTGTGATCGTCCGCCGGGAAAATGCGGAGCCTGTTCTGCTGGTCAACGGAAACAAATGTTTCCCCGGGATCCGCATCGCCAACGCTATCATTCCTGTGAACAAAGCTCAGATCATTACCGGCAGAGCCGGATGCTGGGTCGGGAAAGACGGTGAGTATTTCTTTGTCCCGGCGGGGTGCGAGATCTCTTACATGAGGAGTTTTTTCTCTTCTCCTGTGCTGACAGAGTCGGCTGAATCCATTGAAGAATACAAGAAGAAATTTCCTTTCCCGGTCGTGAAAGTCAAAGCAGCAGAACTTCCCCTTTTGACGCCCCGTCTTTTTCTGGACGGCGTGATCGATCCTCAGGAGGGACTTCTGCTTGAGGCGGCGTTTCTCTACCGCTCTGAATCCGGCAAGGGCGTTCTCTGTATTCCTGAAACCGGAGTGGTCAATGGCAGTTTCCGCCGCAACCGCGAAGTGGAACTGAGATTTCTTGACCGTCTTGCCATGTTCGGCTTTGAAGGCAGGGGAGGGCAGCTTGTCTTGAAGGACCCTGAACATATCGGAATCTTTTTTACCGCTTTCATCCCCCAGCTGCTTTCTGAAAGCGCGCCCCCCTTTCTGGGCCCCGGACTCCTTCAGGGGGTGCAGGGAAGCCTTGCTGTGCCCGTCGAAATCAGCTGCATGGCGGCAGGAAAAAGTGACAACGCTTTGAATCTGCGGATCAAACTGACCGCCAACGGGGAGTTCATAGAGTGGGATGAGTGTTTCAACGCAGCTTTGAAGCACAACCGTTTTCTTTTCGGATCCAAAGGTAAACTTCTTGAGATCCCCGGCAAACTGGGAGTCTTTTTGCGTGCCGCAGAGGTCATGTTCAGCAGTATGGATAAAGACAATATGCTTTTTGAACTTCCGGCAGCCAATATCCCTTACTACAATGAGATTTGCCGTGATCTTCCGGGAACGCTGATCCCTGAAACGGCGTCAGGTCCCTGGCTTGGCGGAGCAAAACTCTCAGGCCCCGGTTTTGAATTCAACGGAGCTTTGCGGCCGTATCAGGAGCAGGGGGTTGAGTTCATGCGTTATCTGGCAGAAAGAAATTGCAATTCTCTTCTTGCTGATGAGATGGGATTGGGAAAAACAGTGCAGCTTCTTGCTCTTCTGAGTTCCTCCATCGGTAAAAAGTCTGCGCCTGCACTTATTGTCTGCCCTGCTTCTCTTGTCACCAACTGGGAGCGTGAGAGCAGCCGTTTTGTGCCTGACTTCAAGGTGGGAATACCCGGTTCAGCCAAGCGCAAGGAGTTCTGGGAGCATTATAAGGAGTACAATTTGATCGTTGTTTCCTATACCGTCGCCCGGCTGGATCTTGAACAGATCAGACGCTGCAAATTCTCATTTCTGGTTCTGGATGAAGCACAGCACATTAAAAATCCCGGATCGACCAATGCCAAAAGCTGCAAAAGCATCCGTGCCGACCATAAGATCGTTCTGACAGGAACGCCATTGGAAAACTGTTCCGCTGATTTGTGGAGCATCTTTGACTTTCTTCAGCCGGGAATGCTGGGAACTCTGCCTGCTTTCAAGCGCCGTTACAGCGATGTGGCGTTTAACGAAGAGCTCCAGCAGGATCTCAGGATGCGTATATCGCCTTTTATACTCAGACGCACGAAATCTGAAGTAGCCAAAGATCTTCCGGAGCGGGAAGAACATATCATTTACTGTGATTTTTCAGCCGAACAGAGAAAACTTTATGAGGCAGTCCTTGCTGAAGGAAGAGAAGAACTGGGTAAGATCAAAGACTCCGATGCCGGAGCTGGTGCTGCCATCTTCAGCATACTTCTGCGTCTCAGGCAAGTTTGCTGTCATCCCGCCTTGCTTCCTGACAAACGTGGAGAGGGGATCCCTTCGGTCAAAAGCGACCTTTTTATGGAACTTGTTCAGCAGAATGTGGACAGCGGACACAAGATGCTCGGCTTCAGCCAGTTTACCTCTCTGCTTTCCTTGCTGAAAACGCAGCTGCAAACGGCCGGGATCCCTTTTGAATATCTTGACGGCGCTACCACGGACCGCCAGAAACATGTGGATAACTTCAACAATGACTCCGGGATCCCCCTTTTCCTGCTCAGCTTGAAAGCCGGCGGAACCGGATTGAATCTTGTATCGGCGGATACTGTGCTGATTTACGATCCCTGGTGGAATCCTGCTGCTGAACTTCAGGCGGCGGACCGGGCGCACCGTATCGGTCAGACCCGTGCTGTGAATATCTGCAAACTTGTGGTACGCAATTCAATTGAAGAAAAGATCATCGCTTTGCAGGGACGCAAAAAAGCTGTCTTTGATGCGTTGATAACAGATACAGTTCCTGAAAAATTGTCGGCGGCAGAGTTGCGCGCCATTTTAACTGAGGAGTGATAAATTTATGTTCAAAAAACTGTTTTTACCGGTCGGAATGCTTGTGGCTGTGGCCCTTGCTTTTATTTTTCCTGATCCCGGAATATTTTTCAAGAGCCTGAAACTTAATAATCTGCTTATCATAGCGATCTTCCTTGTCTGCGGATGGCAGACCACTGCCGAAATGAAATTTGACCGGAACTTCCTGCTGGTCTTTGTAACAGGAGCTTTGATCACCCTGGTTGCCGCCCCTTTTCTCGGCTGGGGGATTGCCAAAGGATTTGCCCTTGATCCCCTATCTGCTGCGGGACTCATGGTCATTGCCGCCATGCCGCCCACACTTTCAAGCGGCGTGGTCATGACCGGGACAGCGGGGGGCAATACGCTTCTTGCCATGACCGTCACTATCGGATACAGTTTTATCGGTGTTTTCATTCTGCCTGTGATACTTCCTCTGGTGCTGCCTGCGGGGACAGAGATTGTCGTCAAGCCGTGGAAGATGCTCCTTGACCTGGCATTGCTGGTGATTCTGCCGGCAGTTGGGGGTGTGGTGCTGCGTCTTCTGACCAAAAAGAAGCTCCCCTCCTGGGGCGGACATATTCCTTCACTTTGCGTCATACTGCTGGTATGGGGATTCTTTTCCGCCGCGAGTGCGGACTTGCTCAAATTTCCTGTCGGAACGCTTCTTGCGGCGGCTGCGGGGAGTTTGATACTTCACATTGCGCTTATGGTTGCCATGTGGTACGGCAGTGCTTTTTTCAAAGCCGGAGCGCCGGAAAAGAAAGCCATGCTTTTCACCGGAGCGTCTAAAACTCTCACCATAGCTCTTGCCACGCTTTCCATTATTGGAGCCTCCGGAAAGGCAGTGATTCCCTGTATGGTTTTTTACTTTCTGCAAATGCTGATAGATTCAGCTCTTGCCGGAAAGATGGCATCAAAAGGGATTTCTTCTTCTCAGTCTGAGAGCTGAAAAAAAATTGAATAAGGACGTCTTCTGGGAAAAATTCAAAAAAAGTCTGCAATATGACTTGAATTTTTCCTCAAGGCAGGATATATTATAAAACAAATTCGGAGTGTGGCTCAGTCTGGTCTAGAGCGTTGCGTTCGGGACGCAAAAGTCGGAGGTTCAAATCCTCTCACTCCGACCATTTTTTTTGTTCTCTACAATCCAGTCCTTTATGGCTGGATTTTTTTATGTCTTGATGCGGTTCTCCCCAAAAACTGGACAACTTGACAAGGTGTAAAACGGTGCTACATTAAAACAAGGAAAGGACCGTTTTATGAAGAAGTCTTATGACAGCAAATTCAAAAGT
>JAGBWB010000002.1 GCA_017629975.1 Lentisphaeria bacterium | reverse complement strand
TTTACATTACAGTCCATACTCAGAATGTCAAACCTGTCCGCATGTATAAATTAACACCTTTTTATTAAAATTTCAAGTTTAAAAGTGAAAATAATTTTAACACTTAGGTTAATATTTGTTTTTATTTTATTTTTGTGCTGTTTGTAAATATATTATATACAATATTATATACAATAAATAAGGTGATAAATAATATTTAGTTTTATTTTTTCTACAAAGAAGTTTATTCTGTGACAAAGGAGTTGATGATGTGAAGCATGATCCTGACGACTGATTCCATGCCTTCCGCATCGGCATACTCAGTTTCGCCGTGGGCACCGTAACCGCCGTAACCCAGATTGGGGCAGGGGAGTCCCATGAAACTGAGCCGGGCGCCGTCGGTACCGCCGCG
The DNA here is from genome assembly GCA_017629975.1 of Lentisphaeria bacterium. Taxonomy (GTDB): domain Bacteria; phylum Verrucomicrobiota; class Lentisphaeria; order Victivallales; family Victivallaceae; genus UBA1784. The sequence goes on along the minus strand of JAGBWB010000002.1, from coordinate 9,379 downwards.
GATGGGGGAAATAGAGGGCGTCAGACCGGCAGCAGTGATGGCTTTTTTCGCCTTTTCAATGAGAAAGGGGTATTTTTCAATAACTTCAGCCATATTGCGGTAACTCTCTTTAAGTTCAACTTTGACATACTCTCTGCCGTATTTTTTGTTGAGATAGGCGGCAATATCGAGAAGCGTCTCTTTGCGCTTTTCAAAGAGTCCGGCATCATGGTCACGGATGATGTAGTGCAGTTCCGCAGAACTCACATTGCCTTTGCCGGAAGTCAGGTGGAAAAATCCCTCTCTGTGCGCCGTATGCTCAGGCACTTCACAGGGAGGAAGCATGGCGTCAAACTCCATAGCCATTTTGAGGGCGTTGACCATGACATTTTTGGCACTTCCCGGATGGGTGGAAACACCCTCAAAAAATACATGGGCGCTTGCCGCGTTGAAATTTTCTCCCTCGATCAGTTCAGCGGCGCCGCCATCCACCGTGTAGGCGTATTGAGCTCCGAAAAAGGGGACATCAAAGAAATCAGCCCCTTCGCCGATCTCTTCGTCCGGGGTGAAACAGAATGACAAGGGGCCGTGAGGGAGTTTCTTTTCAATGATCTCTTCTGCGGCGCTGACGATGATGGCAATACCGGCTTTGTCATCTGCTCCCAGAAGAGTGGTTCCGTCGGTGGTTATAATAGTATGGCCTTTGAGGTGGGGAGGGGGCGTGACGATTCTGGAGGTATTTCCCAGAGGAATGGGGGAACCCTCCCAGTTCTCAATGATTTGAGGTTTGACATCGGCGCCTGAGGCGGCGTCAGAGGTGTCCATGTGGGCGATGAAGCCCAAAGCCGGGAGCGCTTCACAACCGGGTGTCGCAGGGAGTTTTGCATAGAGATAACATTTGTCGGTCAGAGTGACATCGGTGATGCCCAGGGCGATAAGTTCGTTTTTGAGAAACTCCGCCAGTTTGAACTGTTTGGCTGTGGAGGGATGGGTACCGGAACTGCCGTCAGACTGAGTGTCAAAGGCAACATATTCAAGAAAGCGGGTGATGATCTTTTTCATGTTGAATGTCCTTGAAAGAGATGGTGTAGATACAGAAGCTGCCGTAAAACTATACTCCGGAGAGTGAATTTTTAAGCCGGATCTCTTGTAAAATTTGTTATTTGATGCTATAATATAAATGCGTACTTGACTTTTGTCAATAATAAAATATGTTAAAATCAGCAGAAGAAATTTCTGAGCGGCGTGAAAGATGATGAAATTTCTGTCTGCGCCGGATGAAAAAGGGGAGAAGATGAAGAGTAAAGTTGTTTTTTTGTGCGTCATGTGTCTTGGAACACTCCTTTGCAGCGGAGCGCCTGTCGCTGAAGAAAAAGGGAATATGATCATTTTGCGGAACGCAGGAGCTGAATACAAGTTTCAAAAAGGGAAATTTTATCATCTCCTTGAGTCTGTTTACAAAGGCCGTTCTTTCTGGGTGAAGGGCTTTTCACTGACCTACAATCTCCCGGGTGACAAGTGGTACTGGGAGGAAAAACCTGCGGAGCTTTACAAGATGGCTCCCCGAACCCATCAGATCATCCGGAAGGGCGATACGGTCACTCTTGCCACAAAAGGCGTGGGAAAGAACATGACTCTGATCCGGAATTTTACTTTGAGAGGGGATTCCCCTGCTCTTGAGGTGCAGATCCGGATCGAAGTCAGAAACAGAAATATTATCAACTGGCTCAATCTTTTTTCCACAAGTTTCCCTGTGACCAATGAGTTCTGGTCTATTGTCTCCCGGGTCAGGGATGGAAAAATTTCAAGCCGCCTGGAAAAAATCAAACACCCTTTTATTGATCCTGCCACCGGAAAGTTCCATGTTGAGGGAAATCACCGCAGAAATCAATATCCCAATGAAACTTTCATCTGCTCCTATGATGCCGGAAAAGATGTGGGCGCAGTCATGATGCAGATCTCTGAATTTTCACGGCTCCCCATTCGCGTGGGCATGTCGCAGGAAAGCTCCAAAACAATCTACTGCAACATATCCCCCTATTTTTTCAATGGAACTGAAAAGGAAAGTTACCTTGATGCCCGGGTGAAAGTTTTCCCCTTTACCGGAACGCCTGAACAGCTGAACAAAACCATCGTTCCCGGTTTTGTGGCAAAGATGCGTTCACTGTATGTTCTGCCTCAGAGTTTTGATACAGGAATTCAGCTTAAAGGCGGCAGCGGCATTACGCTCTGGAGCGATCTTGCCAGCCAGAAGGTCTATCCCTCATCCCGGGCACCTGAGAAAAAAGGCAATGCCGTTGAACTTTTTGCTGCAAAAGGGGAGGGCGAGGGATTCAATCTGGCGCTCAGATCTGAAAAGTCTTCCGTCATTACCTGGGAACTGCCGGTTCTGCCTTTCAAAGTTGAAGCGTTCCCTGTGCAGCTGACAGAGAGAAAGAGTTTCAAGGGGATCGTGGGCAGCCATCCTGATGTGCTGCTTGAGGAAAAGAGTTTTTCTCTTGCTCCGGAGAAAACCGCTGCTCTTTATGTTAAATGTTCCATTCCTGAAAATGCAAAAGCCGGAGTTTATACCGGAAACATCAAACTTTTCAGCAACGGAAAATTCTTTGCCGCAGTTCCTGTGAAAGTGACTGTCCGGGATTTTTCCATCGCTGAGCGCACGCTTACCGCCGCTCATGATTTCTGGTGGCGTCCCCATGGCTTCACCTCAAAGGCGAAGTATAAAGAGGAGTTTGCCAAGATTGAAAAAATGGTCATTGACGCCCGCGGCGGCGGCAGATGGCTGGCTCCTGTCAAGGTCAATTTTGACAAAGAAGGGAACTTGATCAAGGCTGATTACAGGGAGTTTGACAAATCCGTTGAGCGTTACACCAAACTTTACAGACAGCCGCTGCTTGTTGCACGCTGTTTCATGCTGGGATTCGGACATGCCCCCCGGAAAAACCTTTTCGGTGAGGCAAAGGAGATATTGACTCCCCTCTGGAAGAAGAAGATGCTGAGCTTTGCCCGGGATTTCCGCAAACATCTCAATGAACTCAAAATCAGTGACCGGGTCATCATGGATCTTTTTGATGAACCCTACGAAGACAGTTACAATATGATCAACGAGACCATCAAGCTGCTGCGGAGTGTGGCTCCTGAGTGGCGTTTCACCTACGCCGGAAATTTCCGTCCGGAGCTGAATGGCTATGTGAACTTCTGGAACGAAGGCAGTACCATCAGTTGCCGCAGTGCCGCATTGATCAAGGCAAAGGGAGGGGAATACTCCTTTTACAATCCCCCTGTTTATCATGATAACAGTGAACTTGTGAAAGTCCGGGGGTACTACAACTATCTCTGGCGCGAAAAGGTGCGTTACATCTATCAGTGGGTCATCAACTGCTGGGCAGAGTCCGGAAACCGGGGATGGGACAACAACCGCTGTGCCTCATGGGTGGTGCCGTCGCCCAAAGGACCTTTGAGCACTCTGCGGATGGAAAACACCCGGGAGGGCATTGAAGATTACGAATACTGGGTCAAACTTGAAAAAGAGTGCCGCCGTCTTGAGAAGAAAGCTCCCCGTCTTTCCGCGGAGGGCAGAAAACTGCTGAAAAGAGCTGAAAAACTGACGGGCCGTTCCTTTGATGACAATGACCGTGTCATGCTCAGCAATGATCCTTTGAAATATGAAATGCTTCACCGTGCGGCGGGAGCACTGCTGGAAAAGATGGTAAAGGTTGAATAAATCAGACTCCGGCAAAAGAAAACGCCTGTCCGTTTCAAAAGCGGCCAGGCGTTTTTATTGGTTGAAAAAAGGAAGAGTATTACTCCTTTTCCTCCGCCAGACGGGGGAGCAGTTTCAGACACTTCTTCGGGCAGGCCTCCACACAGCTTCCGCAGAGAATGCACCGGAACTGCTCAAAGTTCCACTCCTTGGGCTGCCGGGTCACTTTGAGAGCGTTGGAAGGACATTTTTTGGCACACATGCCGCAGAAGATACATTTGTCTTCTTCAATGACCAGTTTGCCCCGCTCCCCGGGGAATGGGGCACGCTTGACCGCCGGATAGTTCCGGGTCACAGGCCCCTTGACCAGATTGCCCAGAATATCTTTGAATATGGAAAATAAACGCATTTTTAACGCTCCGTACAGCTTATACAGGGATCAATGGAAAGAATGATAACGGCAACATCCGGCAGATTGCACCCCACCAGCATGGTCAGCAGGGGGGCGATGTTGGCGAATGTAGGAGTCCGGATCCGCAGACGGTCAAGTTTATCGGTACCGTTTCCACGGAGATAGTAAAGCACTTCGCCCCGGGGCTGCTCCACCCGGACGGCGGCTTCGCCTGAGGGATTCCCTTTGAAAGGCGTTTTAAGTTCCCCTTCAGGGAGTTTGGCGAGAGCTTCGCGCACAAGAGTCATGGATTGATAAAGCTCCCTGACCCGGACCATAGTCCGGGCGTAACAGTCGCCGTCTTTTTCCACCACAGGCTCAAAACCCAGTTCGCCATAGGCGGCATATCCGGTCATCCGGTGATCTTTTGCAATGCCGCTGCCTCTGAGAGAGGGGCCAACGGCGCCCAGTTCGTATGCCTTTTTGCCGTCAATGACGCCCACGCCCACCAGACGTTCTTTGACGCTGTAATCACCCATGAGAACTTCGGATGAGCGTTTGAACATCTTTTCAAAGTTATTCAGTTTTTCCAGCACAAACTTTGCCTGTTCCGCTGAGATATCTTTGCGGACACCGCCGATACAGCAGCTGCCCAGCATGACTCTTGCGCCTGTGGTGCATTCCATGGCGTCCATGATCTCTTCGCGGATCTTCCAGATGGTGTAAAAAAGGTTTTCAAATCCGAAAGCATCCGCCAGAAGTCCCAGAGCCAGCAGATGGCTGTGCATCCGGTGAAGCTCCGCCCAGACCACCCGCAGATAGCGCGCCCGGTCGGGGACCTGGATCCCCATCAGTTCTTCAATGCCCATGCTGTAAGCCATGGAGTGCATGAAACTGCAAATACCGCAGACACGTTCAATAAGGAACGTATCCTGAATAAAGTCTTTCTGTTCGGCAAGTTTTTCCAGACCGCGGTGGACATATCCCACCACCGGAACGGCGGAAACCACCTTTTCATCATTGAGCTCAAGCCGCAGCTGAAGAGGCTCCGGCAGCACCGGGTGCTGGGGACCGAATGGAACAAGCATACTCATTTGTCACCTCCGTTACTGACAGCCGGGGCAGGTGCTGTCATATTTCCTTTGCCGTCAGTAGCGACTGCCGTGATGCCTACGCCGGGGACCCGGCAGAAGGGTTGTGCCGGGGCATCCTCGGCAAGGAGAAAATGTTTCTCATAATCAATTGCAAGATTGCTTACTGTAATGCCGAAAAGATCCTGGATCTCATTTTCCACGATCACTGCGGCAAAGCAGATGCCGGAGATACTGGGGAGTTCCGCTCCCTTGGGCAGAACCAGCTGGAACGTGGTCAGTTTGTAGTCCAGATCAAAGTGGTAGAAAATGTCAAACTCTTCACCTTTATCCACCACGGTCATGGTGACGAAACGGTGTCCCAGCAGGAGCAGGGAACCGATCTTTTCAAGCTGATTTTCCAAGGTCAGCGTTTCATTGATTTGCATCATGGTGATTGCTTCTCCTGTGTTAATTTTTTTCACTTGCCTCTTGAGGGGCAGGGGCGGGCGCCGGACCTTTGACGGTCTTGACCGGCAGCAGCGGGGGATCAACGGCAAGGCCGGCACGCTTCTTTTCCAGAATGCCCACGGCCTCAATGATCCCGTCGATCATGGCTTCAGGACGGGGAGGACAACCGGGGACATGGACATCCACAGGGATCACGGAACCAACGCCGCCCACCACATTGTAGCAGTCGGCAAAGATGCCTCCTGTTGCCGGACAGATGCCCATGGCGACCACCACTTTGGGGTCCGGCATCTGATCGTAGACATTTTTCAGAACGTGGCGGTTCCGCAGATTCACAGAGCCCGTCACAACAAGCACATCAGCGTGTTTCGGATTGCCCACATGAAGCACACCGAAACGTTCCACATCGTAGGTCGGCGTCAGGCAGGCGAGAAATTCAATGTCACAGCCGTTGCAGCTGTTGCAGTTGAAGTGAACCACCCAGGGGGATTTTGATATCGCTTTACTCATTATTTCACCCATAACCAGATAAGGTTTGCCAGTGCCATGGAAAGGGGCACTGTCCACATGAAACGCAGCATCCAGTGAGGCGTCAGCCGCGCAAACGAATTGTCAAGGACCGTCATAAATGTCATTCCTGCCGATGCCAGAATGAACGCAATGATGATGTTGGTATGCCAGAATGCCATAAGCAGTCCGAAGAAAAAGGCGATCTCATAAAAGTGAGCGATCTCAATGATCCCCAGAAAAGGACCGGAGTATTCCAGAGTCACGCCTTTGACGATCTCCTGGTGGGCATGGTGAGAGCTTGCCAGATCAAAGGGAGACTTTTCAAACTCAATGGCCACTGCACACAGGAACGCCAGAAAGAGCAAAGGCATGGAGGGGAGCAGAGGTTCGCCTTTGGCAAAAAGATCACTGCCGAGAAAGGTTCCGTCACGCAGGTAAAGCGCCACGATCATCAGCAGAAAAACCGGTTCCACACCCAGCATCTGCATGATTTTTCTCTGACTGCCGATCCAGCTGTAAGGGGAGCGGACACTCATTCCGCCCAAGACCAGACAGATCACTGAAAAGGCCTGAACAAAAAGCACCATAAGCAGATCCCGTCCCTGAGCCAGCAGCAGCAGCGCCACCATCATGAAAATCAGGTGGAGCGTGGCGTAGATCAGCTGCGGACGGTGGAGTGCCATGGGGGTCTTGCTGAAAAGTTTGGCAAGATCGTAGAAAGGCTGAAGCAGCGGCGGACCGATCCTCCCTTGCATACGGGCGGTGAGTTTACGGTCGATGCCGGTAAGCAATGCTCCTGCAACAGGGGCGAAAAGAAGCACCAGAAAGGCGTAAAGCCACTGATTTTTCAGACAGAAAGTTCCGATTTTCTCTAAAAGTTCCATTGAATCCACCTCTTTATCTTACTGTTTTGCTCAGCGTGTTGCCGATCAGAACAAGTATGATCAGCCAGGCACTCCAATTCAGACAGCCTGTCACCAGTTTTTCGTTGATAATGCCGCGGAAGTAGTAACTTGTCACATGGGAGTGTTCAATTTTCCCCCCGATGCTGTGGAAGTCGTAGGAGCGGATATCGTTATCCCCTTCAACCTCCTGAAAAGTTACATTTTCACCGCACAGAAAAGGCATGCGGACCCACTCTTTTTTGAAGGTGCGCCAGCAGAGGAAATAGTGAAGAATGCCTCCTGCGGCAATCGCTCCGAAGATGATGAGCGCAGGGAATGTCGCCGCCTGATTGAGCAGGGAACCGGTACCGAAGACCGCTTCAGCCATGGGAACATAGACCTTGTTCAGGATCAGCATGGTGGTGATACCTGTGCCGAGGACCATCAGTGCCAGAAGTCCCAGAGCGATCTTCATGGTTTTTGACATATTTTCTTTGGCGCTTGCGGCATGGTATCCTGTGTGCTGGATCCTGCCGATCCACTTTGCCCAGAAGAAAACTGTAAGGGCGCTGCCCAGCACCATGAAAAGGAGCAGGAACGGTGAACGGATCGTGGCTTCAATGGCAAGCCATTTGCTCAGAAGCATACCGAAAGGCGGCAGCAGCATTGAAAGCATACCGATGAGGATCATCAGTGAAGTGAAAGGCATCTTGAACATGAGTCCGTCCATATCTTCAATATCCCGGGAGCCGATCTCCTGTTCGATTCTGCCGACGCAGAGGAAGAGCAACCCTTTGGATATGGCGTGAAAACTGATGATGGCAAGTCCTGCCGCATAGGCCAGAGGTGAGTTGATGCCCGCACAGGCGACCACAAGTCCCAGATTGGAAATGGTTGAGTAGGCAAGGACTCTTTTGCCGTTGCTCTGGGTACAGGCAAGAAGCGCTCCACCGAGAAAGGTGATGGCTCCGGCAAAGGCGATGACCATGGTCACCCGGACATCGTTCTGAAAGTTCGGGGTGATGCGCATGACCAGATAGACGCCCGCTTTCACCATGGTTGCGGCGTGGAGCATGGCGGAAACAGGAGTGGGCGCCACCATGGCACCCAGAAGCCAGCTCTGGAAGGGAAAGAGCGCCGATTTGGTGAATGCGGCAATGGTCAGCAGAACGGCTGCGGGGAGTGTGACGTAATCTTTATTGAAAAGTTCGTTGAAGGTTTCTCCGCCTGTCTGGATCTTCAAGATGAGGATCCCCAGAACAAGCAGCACGCCGCCGAAGCTGTTGATAAGCAGGGCTCTGACAGCATTCTGAGAGCGTGCTTCACCGCCGTCCTGGCCGATGAGGGCGTAGCTGCACAAGGTGGTGCCTTCCCAGAAAAAGCTGAAGAAAGAAAGGTGATTTGAAACCACAAGTCCGATCATAAGTCCGAGGAAGCTCAGAAAGAAGAAGTAAAAGCGCTGCAAAGACCCCGCCCCCTGAGGGGCATGTTCCTTGTGGCGTTTCATATATCCCACGGAAAAGAGCAGAATTGCCGCCCCCACGCAGCAGCTGACCAGCAGCATGATCCGCGCCAGATTGTCGATCTTGAAGAGGGCGAAGTTTGAGGTATGGTCGGCATGGACAAAAAATCCTCCGGCAACACCTGCAAGCTGAAACAGAGTCAGCAGAAAGATCCACGCGTTGCGGATCTTCAGCGAAACGATCAGCAGCACTGCGATGATCGCAACTTCAAGCGCATTCCCGGCGTAAGCCATCCACGGCGGAACGGTCATGGTCCAGACCCCTCCGGGGAAGAGTGTTGAAAGGCAGACAACTGCGATACCGCCTGCGGCAACAGGCAGCGCCAGCAGAGAGACAAATACATTGCGTATCCGGTCACTGGTGATGACTCCGGCAAGGAGTCCCCCTGCCAGAGGCAGCAGGATCAGTGCCGGAACGAGCCATGATATCCAATTCATAGTGAAAAATCCTTTTATTTCGGTGATTTCCGTTCATCGGAAACGGACAACAGTAAATCAACTTATCCAATTTGCAATTTATTCAGCAGGAATTTCATCCAGCTTTCAAAGCCCTCCCCGGTTTTGGACGAGATCCGCATGAATTGCACATCCGGATTGACCTGTTTAATATTTTCAATGCATTCAGTATAATTCCAATCCAGCACTTTTTCAAGGTCGCATTTGGTGATGAGCACCGCTTCAGCCGCTGCAAAAAGTGCGGGGTATTTCAAAGGTTTTTCTTCTCCCTCCGGGGTGGAAAGAAGAGCGATTTTCCCATCTTCCCCCAGATCGAATGCCACCGGGCAGACCAGATTGCCCACATTTTCAATGAAAAGGATCCGGGTGTGTTCCGGGACTGCTGTCTCAAGG
>JAGBWB010000046.1 GCA_017629975.1 Lentisphaeria bacterium | reverse complement strand
CGATGATCTTGCAGAGGTTTTCATGCTCCTCGCCCCAGGGCTGGGGCCACAGAGCAGCCAGTTTAGCTTTGGCGTCGCCGCCCTCAGCGAACTCAGCGGCGGCAAGTTTGGCGCCTTTACCGAAGTTCACCGGGGTGACCCCCTGGCTCAGGATGGTACGCATGGTGCCGATGACGCGGTCTTCCCAGCTGAGCTTGCGCTCAAGGTCCCGGGTGATACGGTCGATGGCATCTTTGAGGAAAGGATTGGTCATGCGGACAAGAAGGTCTTCCGCATAGGCGGTGAAACCTGCTTCGGTGAAAAGTTCGTCATTGAGGTGGGCGTACTTTTTCACCAGAGCCTTGCCGGACTCCTCAACGAAAGCGGCGCGGGCGATGGCCAGAAGATCTTTCTGGTCAGCGAGCTCATCCATGGTGGTGAAACCTTTGGCTTTACCCAGAGTTCCCAGCAGGAAGTGGGTGGCGTTGTGACCGTAAAGTTTGGCTTCTTCAAAGGGATAGAGGTCATCTTTGACATAGAGAGAGGCCGTCTTGCGCTCTTCAATGCCGGGACACTTTGAAATGTAGATGGTGTTGAAGGCTTCCACCAGATGTCCCACGGCGGCGCCGGGGGCGAGCATGGGAAGGGGACCTTCTTTCAGAACGCCGCTCATCTTGCCGATAACGGTGTTGAGATAATAGGTGTTGGGGAAGGCAACGCCCACAGCCTTTTCCAGCTCTTCGGCGGCGTGGTTGTTGTTTTCGGCAGTGTAGATGAAGCGTCTGCGCTCAGGGGAGCGTTTGAAGCCCTCCAGCAGCCAGGGCGCGCAGGAGGAGAAAAACTTCACACTGGGAAGTGCAGTTGCGAACTCTTCTGCCTCAGCGGCGGCATCGATCAGTTTAGGCAGTTCAGCCGGGTCAAGAGGATTGTAGACCTCAACGTTGCCGTAGACTTCGGTGGTGATGCTGTCGCGGTTTGCGATGTTGATGGTGACGCTGTGAGCCGCGTTGACGGCGGCTTTCAGGTCATTGTTGACTTCGGCGATGACGATGCGGTCAAAGCCGCCTTTGAAAGCTCCGGCAAGAAAGATGCCGGTCTGGATGGGACCGAGTCCGATTCCAACAAAGGTACTCATAATAAATCTTCTCCTTTAACAACTGAAAGTGTCGGCACCGGCAGCCAGCTGGCTGTAATGTTTTGCCAACGCGGGAACAGTGAAATCATCAGCCAGAAGCTGCCCGGGGGCGTTCATCTCGGTTCCGGCAAGAACCGGGAGTTTGAACTTGGCACAGGCGGCGAGGAATTTATCCAGAGCGGCGGTCAGTTTCGCCGCTTTTTCCGCATCGGCGGCGCGCCAGTTGCGGTCGGGGATGATGGTGACGGCACCGGCGCCGTTTTTCACATGAAGCTCAAGAAGCGCTTCGGGATCGGCCTCACCGGCGGAAAGTCCGTTGAGCCATGCCACGGTGGGAACAGCTCCGCAGCCTTTGATAAAGGCGTTCATTTCCTGCAATGTGGGGAAATTCTCAGGCTTGGGGGCCACATAACCCACGCCCCCCTGTTTCATCAGCTTGGAGCGGATATTACCTTCAAGTTTTACAGGATCTGCTGCAAATCCGCCGATCCTGGCGGTCCAGAAACTTTCAAGTTCTGCGCCTTGAAACTTTGCTTCGGCAGCTTCGCGGTAGGCTGAACAGATGTGACGCTCAGTCACATTGCCTGCGGGGGTGCGTTTCCGGGCTTCGGCATCAAAGTCAAGAGCGATCTCAGGCAGCACGGAATTGACCTTTTCCACCACCTGGCGGGTGCGGCCGTTGGCTTTTGCTTTCAAATCGGCGGCAAAGTTCTGCCATTGGGCGGGAACGGCGGAGGAACGGAAATTCATTCCCAGGTGATAGGCAACCCCGGGTTCGCCGGGAGAGTTGATTTCGGCGTCAGAGAGTTCTGCGACGAAAACCCGTGTTTCCATACCGGCGACGGCAGGAACGCGCAAAGCGGCGCAGGCGGCAAGGAATTCATCAACACCGTCAAGGACGTCAAAATCCACAAGACCGGCGGCGCGCCACCCCAGTTTCGCTGCAAGAGCGGCGATATAGGTGGGGGAGTAGCCGTAGCCGTTGTAAGAGAAAAAGCTGTGGCAGTGCATGTTGAAAGGACGCAGATAAGGCGTCATCTCTTCAAGCGCCTTGCGCCGTGCGGCACTGTCAAGCACATTGAATTCAGCGGGGAATTTTTCCATGATCCATTACCTCAGGACTTTTTGCAGTTCCATCATGAATTCTTCAGCTTCCTGCTGGGTGGGCTGATCGCCTTTCAGATTGCTGATCCCCGGTCTGCCGGTCTGGTCAACATACCAGTCGGCGGTGGAGCCGCCTGAGAAAGTGACGGTACCTGAAGCAAAGATGCCGGGAGGATTGACCTTGTTCACGGTGACGGAACACTTGCCGGGAGCGTCAGCGGCAGGAGCTTCTCCGTTTTCGGCGGCAAGGCGTGCCTCTTCTTCAGCTTTTCTGGCTTCTTCCTCTTTTTTCGCCTTTTCTTTGGCGGCGGCAATGGCTTTGGGGTCGGTGGCGTTCCAGTCGATCTGAAGTTCAGAAGCGATGATACGGATCTCCATGTAGGTCAGATGGGTGTTGAATTTCTCATTGACCATGTTCTGAAGCTGTGAAAGACCTGTGCCTTTGGCAAGTTCTTCGCTCATAAAAGCTGCGATCTGCTGTTCAAGTTCCTTATCCATAATTAACTCCGTGTGAAATAAAGTTACTTGCGTTTACGGTTGTTCAAATTGCGTTTGATGCTTTCCACCTTCTTGGGGCGGGGGACCGCTTCAAGGATGAGGGGGACGCCAGTCAGTTCAAAAGCGCCTCTGAGCTGACGCTTCAGGAATGTCATATAGTTGGGCGCCGCATTCTCTTTGGCGTTGACAAACATCTTGATTTTGGGAGGACGGCTCCCGGTCATGGTGGCGTAGTAAAGTTTCAGCGGTGCCGTGCCCACAACAGGAGGTGTATGGTGGGCAAAGGCATCTGCCAGAACGCGGTTGAGGACGCCTGTGGGGATCTCACTGTCAAGGTTGGTCATCACCCGGGCGATATTGCTGATAAGTTCATCAAAACGGTTTTGTTTCAATGCGGAAACCAGCACCGCAGGAGCATAACTCAATCCGGGCAGAGTCCGGTCAACGGCTTTGAGGAGTTCCTCATCGCTCTCTTTTCTCAGATCCCGCTTGTTGACGGCGATGACCACGCCCTTACCGGCGCTTTCGATCATGGAGCCGATCTTCCGGTCCTGAGCGGTGGCGCCGTCAGGAGAGGCTTCGATCATAAAGACCACGATATCCGCCCGGTCAATGGCGCTTTTGGCGCGCATGGCGCTGAAGTATTCAACCACATTTTCCACTTTCCCGGTTTTCCGCAGACCTGCGGTATCGACCAGAATGGCAGGATAATTTTCATCGCCGGAGCGCAAAGTGAACTCCACATCAACCGCGTCGCGGGTGGTTCCTGCGATGTTGGCAGTGATCATGCGCTTTTCACCGATAAGGGCGTTGACCAGAGAGGATTTGCCCACATTGGGGCGTCCCACGATGGCGATGTTGAGGGGCTTGACGACAGAGGCGTCGTTTTCGGCAGGACCTTCATAAGCAGGCAGCAGGGAAAGCGCCTTTGAGAAAAGTCCCCCCAGACCGCCCCGGTGCTGACAGCAGACCGGGAAAACTTCAGGGAACCCCAGAACTGAGAACTCAGCGGCATCATCGGCGATCTTGCCGTTGTCGCATTTGTTGGCGGCGCAGATGACCTTTTTGCCTGTGGCGCGGAGCCGGACGGCAATATCGCTGTCAAGAGGGGTGACTCCCGCCTGAGCGTCACCGAGAAAGATCAGCACATCGGCATCAGCAACCGCTGCTTCGACCTGATCTGCGATGGCGGCATCCCATATTTCTCCGCCTTTCTTTTCGCCGGTCATCAATCCGAGACCGCCGGTGTCAATGAGGCGGAACTTGCGTCCGTCGCGGACAACGGTGGCCATGACCCGGTCACGGGTGACGCCCGCCTGTTCGTGAACGATGGCAAGGCGTCTGCCCACCACGGCGTTGAAAAGTGAGGACTTGCCCACATTGGGGCGTCCCACGATGGCAATGGCGGGGAGAGTTGATTTTTTTTCAGTTTGAGCCATAAAATATTACTTCCGGAAAGTGTTGATAAGATCCCGCAGAGCTTTGGCTGCGGCGCCGGATTTTTCAGCGAAATCTTCGCCGTTACCGGCATGGATGATGCCCCGTGAGGAGTTGACGGCGATACCCTCTTTGGCAGCGGTGCAGCCGAAGTTGACCACCTTTTCCACATCGCCGCCCTGAGCGCCCACGCCGGGAACGAGGAAAGGCAGTTCGGGGCAGAGTTCGCGGAGCATTTTCAGCTCTTCAGGATAGGTTGCACCCACCACGATACCGGCGTTGCCGTTGGCGTTCCAGCTGTCGCGGACAAGTTCAGCCACATGCTGGAAGAGAGGTTTGCCGTCGGCAACGAGATTCTGCAGGTCGCCGGAGTTGGGGTTGGAGGTGCGGCAGAGAATGAAAACACCCTTGTCGGCGCGGTCAAGGAAGGGTTTCAGAGTGTCATAACCCATGTAGGGGTTGACGGTGACGGCGTCGGCTTCGTAACGCTCAAAGACCTCTTTTGCATACATGGAGGCGGTGGAACCGATGTCACCCCGTTTCACATCAAGGATGACGGGGATGCCGGGGGCGTTTTCATGGATATAGGCGATGGTTTTTTTGAGTTCATCGTCACGGTCCTGACCGGCATAGTATGCCGCCTGGGGTTTGTAGCAGCAGACATAATCTTTGGTGGCGTCGATAATCGCCTTGTTGAAGTCAAAAAGAGGAGTTGCGCTCTTTTTTACGCACTCAGGAAGTTTGGCAAGATCGGGGTCAAGACCCACGCAGACCAGAGAGTCGTTACGGCGCACAGTTTCTTTCAAAGCGGCAAAAAAGTTCATTTCTCAAATCTCCAATATTTTCCCGGAAAGAATTTCCGGAAGTGTTCAAAATTGCTTTTATATAATATACACCCGCAAGGATGACTTTTCAAAGGTTTTATTGAGGCAATTTCAAAACCCGGTTTCAAAAAACTCTTCTGCGGTCAATTTGCCGGAAGACTCTTTTTGAGTTTTTCTGCACCTTTGAAATATTCAAGGAGCGCGTCGGGTGTTTTGATACCGAGACTCTGGTTCATGGCAGAGATCTGTTTCTGGTAACGGATGGCTTGGGGAAGATCACCTGCCAGGTAGGCGACTTGAGCTCTGGCGGCGAGCCAGAGACGGCGGAGTTCAAAGGTGCGGGGAGCTGTGGGCCCGAGAAGTATGTTGGCATATTCAAGGGCTTTCAGATTGTACTGGAAGCGTTTGAGGAGTTCCCACGCCATCATGCAGCGGGAGTCTTCTGTTTTTATGTTGCGTTCAAAATGGGCAAGCACTGTGCCCAGCTGATTTTGAAAGCGGCTGTAACGGCTGATGAAGTCAATAGTCGTGAAACAGAGTCTTGCAGACCGGGGCGCCGCTTTCAGACGGCTTTGGAGCAGTTCCCACGCCTGGGGGATGCGGTTGGAGTTTTCAAGGGCAAAGAGCCTCATCCGCAGGGCGCCGGGGTGGTCGGGGGAAAGAGCAAAGATCTTGTCTGTCAGCTGTTTCATCTTGCGTTCACTGCTTTCGCGGAGCAGAGTCTGGAGTTCATCAAGCATGGGACACACCTTTTCGGCGGCGGCCCGGTCAAAGGTGCCGGCAAAGTAGTTCTGGAGCATTTCCCCCAGATCAACTGTTTCTCCGCACCAGATAATGACTCCTTTGTGGTCAATGACAAAGGACTTGGGGAAGAGCAATGATCCCGCCATGTATTGCATTGTGACGCGGCGGCTTGAGTCAAGGGCAAGAGCCGTCCTGCCCCGCCGGAGCATGGGGAGCAATGTGGCGGCGTCGGATTCCGGGTCAGGCGTGATCATGATCTGCTGCACTTTGTTTTTGTGTATGGCATCCAGCGCCATCAGCATGGCGGCGGTGCCTTGTGCTCCCCGCGCCTGAGTGTGGACAAAAGTCAGGACTCTCAGGGTACCGGGGGCACCGGGAAGTGATATTTGACTTCTCCGGCCGTGAAGGTATTTCAAATTCGGCAGCTCTGCCGCTTTTTCACCGCAGCGGAGCGCCGCCAGCGGGGAAGCTGCGGCAAACAGCAGGATCAACAGATACAATTTTTTCATTTTCTTCTCCTGGAACAAGTATAAACAGTTTCTCTCTATAATGTAGCGCTTCTACCGGTAAAATTCAACCTCTGCGGAAAAAAACAGACGCAAATTCAAGTGCCGGTGCGGGTGTTCCTGCCGCTGATGTAATTTTGATCTGTCGTCCGATCCGGAAAGCCGTTTATGTACCGCTTTTATCTTCTGTATGTTTTACATTCTGCTCTTTTTTCTTTGCAGAGTGTCATTAAGAGAAAGAGATTGTATGAATGTTGACTTAAAGTTCTTGTGGTACAGTTGACAATTGAAAAAAATGTGATAGATTATGAAAAATGCTCAAAAAAATGGAGCGGCATAAGGGAGTTTACCGAAATGAAAAATCAATCCAAATATCCGGAAATCGCCGAAGAGATCCTTTTCCGGATAAAGAGTCACCGGTACGGCGTCAAACTGCCGCCTGTAAGGGAACTTGCCGCCGATTTTTCTGTTTCCACCCGTACTATGCAAAAGGCTCTGTCTCAGCTTATCAACAGCTGCTGGATCCTCCCCGACGGTGCCAACGGTACCCGGATAAATTATCAGAAAAGCACCCGCAAAAAAAATGGTGTTATCTGTATTTTTACCAATTCTGCTCTTCATACTGAAGACCCGTTGCTCAAGGAACTTCTTAAACTTATCCGCAGCTCCGGAAATCAGGTCATGCTTGCCAATATGCCCGATCTCAACAAGATGAGCTGCTATGAAACAGTTTCCCGTATGCCGGTTGACGGATTCATTTTTCTCTTCAGTTCCATCCGGCAGAAACTGTGTGAAGTTCTGACACTTGCAGACATCCCTTTTGTTTCCGCAAATCAGCTGCCAGAAAAATTCCCCGGCTCATGGTGTGACTTTGACTTTAAAGAGGCCTACCGCCAGATGTTCAGAAAGTTGATCGGTGAAGGCATCACCCGCATTGCTCTTCACGATCTGCCCCACTTCAGCGGCAGACAGGATTGGATCACATCCATCTGGAAAGAGATGATGGAGGAGTTCCATATACCCCGCAGATTCCGTTTCCCGGTTCTCGGCAAAAGAGTCTCCGACTTGCTTGAACGGGATCTTGATGCACATCTTGATGAATGGTTTTTACGGCGATACACGCCT
>JAGBWB010000045.1 GCA_017629975.1 Lentisphaeria bacterium | reverse complement strand
CGTTCCACAACTGGTTTGGTCTGGCGATGGCACTCAGAAATGAGGAAATTTCCAATTTCCCCATCTGCAACAAAAGTTTCAATCTGTCCTATTGCGGGCATGATCTTTAATTGAGAAGGAGCAGTAAAAAATGTTGAAAGCATTTATGGCGCGTCTGCGTCAGGGATACCGTACCGGCACTTTCCCCTCAACTCCCCCCGTTCTGCCCGACCGTTTTGCCGGACGCCCGGAGGTCTTCCCCGAAAAAGTCAGTGATGAAGCACGCCGCATCTGCCCTGTTGAGGCAATTTCTGAAAACGGCAGGATCGATCTTGGCAGGTGTATTTTCTGCGGGAAATGCGCTAAGGTCTGCCCTGAGGGGATCCGCTTTACTGAAGAATACCGCATGGGAGCTTTTTCTCACGAAGCCCTGACAGTGCCCGGCGTGGAACCCTGGCAGGAGTCCTCAAATCCGGAACTTCGTAAACTCTGCGGCAAATCATTCAAGATCCGTCAGGTTTCCGCCGGCGGATGCGCCGCCTGTGAACTGGATTTCAACGTGTTGAATACTCTTGCCTGGGATATCGGTCGATTCGGGATCCAGGTGGTCGCCTCTCCCCGTCACGCTGACGCGCTGCTGGTGACAGGTCCCGTAAGCGACAACATGCGTCTGGCGCTTGAAAAAACATACAACGCCATGCCCAAGCCTTCATTTGTGATCGCAGGAGGCGCCTGTGCCATTTCGGGCGGTCTTTACCGAGAAGGTACTACGGCAGGCGGCGTGGAGTCGGTTCTTCCCGTTGATATGTATGTTCCGGGATGCCCGCCTCATCCGGCAGTCATGCTTGAAGCACTGCTGAGACTTATAGCTTACCGCTGATATCAAAAACAGGAGGCCCGTAATGAAGGATGATTTGCTGATCGGTCTTGATTTTGGTTCTGACAGTGTCCGTGCTCTTTTGATTACTGCTGACGGCAGAGAGATCGCCAACAGCGTGGCGCCCTATCCCCGCTGGGGTGAGGGGCGTTACTCTGACGCAGCTGCGTATCAGTTCCGTCAACATCCCCTTGACTATATCGAGTGTATGGAAAAGGTGATAAAAGAGGTTCTGAAAGAGGGGGATCCCTCACGCGTCAGAGGAATCGGTGTTGATACAACAAGCTCAACTTTGTGCGCTGTGGATAAAGACGGCGTGCCCTTGAGTCTGGGAAAAGAATTCTGCGATGATCCTGATGCCATGTTTGTTCTGTGGAAAGATCATACTGCCATCGCTGAAGCGGAACGCATCAACGAAATCGCCTGGAACAGCAAATGCAATTACACCCTGTATTCCGGGGGCAACTACTCCTGCGAATGGTTTTGGAGCAAGGTTCTTCATGTTCTCAAAGTCAATCCCCGGGTCAGGGAAAAGACATGGTCCTTCGTGGAGCATTGTGACTGGATCACCGCACTTCTTGCGGGGAGTTCTGTTAAAAACAGCCGCTGCGCTGCCGGACACAAAGCGCTGTGGCACGCCTCATGGGGCGGATTGCCCCCCAAAGAGTTTTTCACAGCTGTGGATCCGTTGTTGACTCCTTTCCCCGAAAGGATCGGCAACGCAACTTTTACCGCTGATACGCCTGTTGGCAGTATCTCAAAAGAGTGGGCAGTCCGACTCGGACTTCCCGAAAACGTGGTTATCGCCGCGGGTGCCATTGATTGCCATGTGGGGGCTGTCGGTGCGGGCATCGCCCCCGGAGAAATGGTTAAAGTTTTGGGGACTTCCACCTGCGACATTATTGTTATGCCCTCCATTGAACGCTGTATTCCCGGAATATGCGGACAGGTGGATGGTTCAGTGCTCCCCGGTTTTACCGGTCTGGAAGCCGGACAGTCCGCTTTCGGCGATATTTACGCCTGGTTCCGCCGTTTTCTTGAGTGGAGCGGTGCAAAGGTTTCATTAAGCGATCTGGAAAAAGAAGCCGCAGCTCTCCCTGATTCTCAGGTGCTGGCACTTGACTGGATGAACGGCAGACGGACCCCCGACTCCAATCCTCTGCTGACCGGAGCCATTTCAGGGTTGACTCTCGGAACAACTCCTCCCATGGTCTATCGTGCCCTTGTTGAGGCGACGGTCTTCGGAACCCGGGCGATCTTTGAACGCTTCAAAGAGCAGAAACTGGAAATCAAAAGTATCAAGGCTACGGGCGGTATTGCTAAAAAATCCCCCTTTGTCATGCAGTTTTGTGCGGATGCGTTGAATATGCCTGTTTCCATTGTCAATTCTGAACAGACTTGCGCCCTCGGCGCAGCCATGTTCGGCGCCGTTGCTGCCAAAGTTCATCCTGACACCTGTACCGCACAGCGTGCCATGGAATCCGGATGCGATAAAATCTATACTCCTCAGCGCAACTGCGACAGCCGCTACGCACTTTACCGTCAGTTCGGCACTGTCATGGAAAAGTTCTGAACTTTCAATCTCAAGGCATTGAGCACCACCGTCACGGAACTTGCCCCCATGGCGGCGGCGCAAAATGCTGGTGTTGCAAAGAGATAAGGTTCAAAGAGTCCCATGGCAAAGGTTATTCCGCAAAGATTGTAAAGGAACGCCCAGCAGAGATTCTCTTTGATGATCTTCATTGTCCGGCGGCTCAGATCAAAAGCCGCCGGAACGTTGTTCAAATTGTTTGAAATCAGAACGACCTCTGCTGTTTCAATGGCGATGGCTGTGGCGCTGCCGATGGCGATACCGGAGTCTGCTGCTGCGAGGGCAGGGGCATCGTTGATACCATCCCCTACCATGGCGACAGCTCCGTATTGAGAGCGC
The DNA here is from genome assembly GCA_017629975.1 of Lentisphaeria bacterium. Taxonomy (GTDB): domain Bacteria; phylum Verrucomicrobiota; class Lentisphaeria; order Victivallales; family Victivallaceae; genus UBA1784. Next base: position 8,651 of record JAGBWB010000045.1, on the reverse strand, counting down.
AGTTCCTGAAGGATCTGACTTTTTTCTGCGGGCAGCATCCGGGCATGGAATCCGTCAAGATGCAATTCATCTGCAACTGCGGCGGCAGCGCCGGAATTATCCCCCGTGAGCATTTCCACCCGGAGTCCCATTTTTTGTAAAGCCCGGACTGTTTCCACAGCTTCAGGGCGAAGAGTGTCGCGCAAAAATATTCTGCCGACACAAGAGCCGTTTTCTTTCAGGAGCATAGTACTTGCTCCTTCAAAAACGCAGGAAGGATTTTCCTCTCTGCCGATTTCATAAGTTTTTCCGCCCCAGACTCCTTTCACACCGTAACCGGGAATCGTTACAACTTCATCTATTTCAGGCGGTTCAATGAAGTTTTTCTTTGCCTCTTCCAGTACGGCATCTGCCAGAGGATGAGAAGTCATTTTTTCCAATGCTGCCGCAATGGCAAGGATCTTGTCACTGTTCCATTTTTCATGGAGTGAGTCAATTCGCAAAACTGTAAATTTTCCGGTTGTCAAGGTGCCCGTCTTATCAAAAACGATGACACGCGTTTTTGCCAGTTGTTCCAGGATACTACCGTTTTTTATCAATATTCCAGCGCTTGCACCTTTGTCGATACTGCATATCAAAGCAATGGGCGCAGCAAGTCCGAGAGCGCATGGACAGGCAATGACCAGCACGCACATGGCATGGTTCAATGCCGCTGCCATTCCGGCATGTATGAGAAGATACACAAGAAAGGTCATTAAAGCAATTGCAAAGACGCCCCAGACAAAGAAGCCGGCAACTTTATCCGCAATGGCCCCCATGGGAACTCTTGACCCCTGAGCCGCTTTTACAGCATCTATGATCTTGGAAAGCATGGAGTTTTTACCTGCGCCGGAGCACTCCATGATCAACACACCCTCAAGATTGATACTGCCGCCAAAGAGCTGTGCCCCCGGATGTTTTAAGGCGGGAAGTGATTCCCCGGTAAACATGGATTCATCACAGCTGGAATTACCGGAAAGCACTTTCCCGTCAGCCGGAACTTTTGCACCGGGAAGCACTTTGAACTTCATTCCGGGAGCTGCTTCTGAGGCAGGAATTATCTTTTCACTGCCATCCTCTTTCAGACAGATGGAATTTTCGGGAGTCAGGGCAACAAGTCCCCTCAAGGCGGCAGCAGCTTTCCGGCGGGTGCGGATTTCAAGAAATTTCCCCAGCATGATCAGCATGATGATCATGGCTGAAGCATGAAAGAAGAGTGGACCGTTTTTATGGAACAGAACGGAAATCCACGAATAGGCAATCCCGGAAATCACGCCGGAGGCAATGAGTGAATTCATATCCGGAGTACCTCTGAGAAAAGCGGGAATGCCTGTCATGAAAAATCGGCGTCCTCCCCAGAGCACCGGGATCAGCAAAAGTGATTGCAGCCATGGGGACAAACTCAAAAGAGAGGAAAGAGCGATGAGCACCACTCCGGCGATCCAAACAGTCAGAAGATCCCAAAGAGCTTTTTTTTCATTCTCCCGTTCCTGATCCTTTGCCTCAGGGGAGGGGAGTTCTTTGCAGAAACGACTTCCCTCAAATCCGGCTTTTGCAATGGCTTTTATGATTTCCGCGTCCTCCGGGGTGCCGGTAAATGAAAGTTCGCCTGAGGCGAAGTTTACATAGGCGTCCTCACACCCGGGGAGCTTTTTTACAGCACGCTCAACCGCAGCCGCACATGCTGCACAGTGCATCCCGCGGATGGTAAAATAACGTTTATCCATAGAATATTCCTTCCTGCAAAAAAGATTCATCCAGTTGATAATATACCATCTGAAAGAAAGAAAATCCAATTTTTTTTGCTTCCCGGCAGGAAAAGAGTTGGTTTTACCTGTTTTTCTCTTGAAATTGTCTTGAACTTGTATTATAGTAAGTGAGGTGATTATTGAAAACCTTTTGAGGTTGTTATCATGTTATGCGATATTTGTAAAAAAAGAGAGGCCACGATTCACATCAAAGAGGTGAAAAATGGCAAATGTATCAGTACCAATCTTTGCCCTGAATGTGCCAAAGAAAAGGAGCTTTCAGGCGGCTTGGGAGCTTTTGGCTTCAATCTTGCCGAAGTGATCTTTAATGTGGGCAAGATGTCAGAAGCAGACAAAAACGCTCTCCCCTCAGAGAATAAGGAAAACAAAGAGGCTAAAGAAAAGGCTTCTTCTCTCATTTGTCCTGAATGCGGTTGGAATCTGGCAAAAATGCGCCGTTCCGGCGGCAAGCTCGGCTGTCCGCAATGTTATAAAACTTTTGCTAAATGGGTCAATATGGCAGTGGAACAGGTTCAGCGCAGCTCGGTCCATGTTGGTAAGCGTCCCGGGAAAAGCGGCCGCAGTGCCAATGCCATCAATATGGAAATCGATAAATTGCAGCTGGATCTGGCAAGCGCCGTTTCCGCAGAAGAATATGAAAGAGCCGCACAGTTCAGAGACAGGATCAATGCACTTAAAGCTGAACTTGCCGAGTTGAAAGCCATGGAAGGGAAAAAATGAATCAGGCAATAAAACGTCTTTTACAGAATCCTGCAGGCTTTCTGACTCCAGCATCAGCAGACGGAATTGCTCTTTCAAGCAGGATCCGTCTTTCAAGAAATCTTTCTTATCTGCCTTTTCCCATTGCAAGTACACAGGAAAGTGCCGCCAGAGTTGTTGCCGAAGTTTCTGCCGTCTGTGCTGCATCTTCTTTCACGGGCGGAAGAAAAGGAGCTTTCTTTGAGATCGGGGAACTGGATGAACTGGAGCGCCTGCTTCTTCTTGAACGCAGACTTGCCAGTAATGAATTGATAAAAAGCAAACTTCCGGCAGCATTGGCAGTCAGCAAAGATGAACGCTGCGCCGTCATGGTCAATGAAGAGGATCACTTGCGGATCCAGGTTTTGTCTCCGGGATTTGATCTTGAAGGCTGCTGGAAGAAAATCAGTTGTCTTGAAGAAGAGTTGGGCAATGTTCTGGAATTTTCCTGGGATGATGAATTGGGCTATCTGACGGAATGTCCTACCAACGTTGGAACGGGAATGCGAGCCTCTGTCATGCTCCATCTCCCGGGACTGGTCATGACCGATCAGATCAATGCAACGATCCACGGCATCAGAAAACTGGGCTTGGCAGTCCGGGGGATTTACGGCGAAGGCAGCGACAACTCAGGCAGGCTTTTTCAGGTCTCAAATCAGATCACCCTCGGAGAAACAGAAGAGTCCATCATGGAACAGCTCTCTGCTGTGATCCGGCAATTGATTGAATATGAGCGCCGTGCACGCCGCGCCCTGTTGGATAAAGACCGTTTTGCTCTTCTTGACCATGTGGGGCGTTCTTACGGGTTGCTCCAGAACAGTTACAAACTTACGACAGCGGAGGCAATAGAGGCTCTTTCTGCTGTACGTTTCGGTGTGGATCTGGGACTTTTTCAGAATCTCAAGATCGATACAGTCAACGAACTTTTCCTTGAACTCAATCCCGGACACCTGCAAATGCGTTCGGCCTTGGCGCTTCCGGAGTCTGAACAAGCCGTTTTACGGGCAAAACTTTTCAGAACAAAACTGCGGGAGCAGGCATGAAAAAACTAAGGCCCCTCGCCCTTGCAGGGGCGCTTATTGTCGGCGCGGCAGCGCTTTGGGAAGTTACTTTCGGTGTGTTGACAGTCAATCACATCCATGCTCTTGTATTTTTCAAAGAACCATCTCCTTTTTTCTGGATCCTGCCCCCTGTTGCGGCGGGGATCACATTTCTTTTTTGCAGAAAAAGAGTTTTGCTGTTTGAATATATCTTCCGCCCCCTGTGGCTCCTGGGAGGGATTTTTCTCTGGCCGACTTACGGAACAGGGATGTTCTGTTTGGCGCTGCTTGGACTTACTTGGTGCGCTTTGCGCTGGGGCTGTCTTATGCATAGAAAGTTCAAGCCGCTGCCGGATATTTCAGACAGATACATCTGGCCGCTGCTGTTTCTGCTGACTTTTTTCATGTGGTGGTGGATCTGCTATATGCAGCGCGCCGCTTTCAATTCCCTCTATTTGATTTACGGTGACTGGGGACAATATGCCGCATGTTATATGAAACTTGCTTCAGGAGGCACACTGAAAGAGTGGCTCTGCTCAGCCGGACACTTCAACGTTCTTGTAAATCTGCTTATGACCGGAGCGTTTCTGGTGAGCTCCTCAGCCTCAACTGTTTTTTCAGTCAATGCTCTTGTCATCGTTTCTGCCATACCTTTAAGTTTTGCTCTGGCAAAATGCAGCGGACTGAAAAACAACACAGCTTTTTTATGTGCTTTTCTGGCAGCGATTTTTCCGATCTACACCCGTCAGACACTCTGTCTTTTTTACGGATTCCACCCCATTATATTTTTTATTCCCGCCTTGCTGGGATTTTTTATCGCCCGGAGCAAAAACAATATTTGGGGAATGAGCATCTGCCTTGTGCTTTCTTTGCTCATTCAGGAAACAGTGGCTGTTTTCTGGATCGGCTGGGGAATTTATCTTTTCTTTATAAAAAGGCGTTTTCTGCAAGGAGCATTGTTTGGGATCGCCATGGTTGCATGGTTTGCATTTCTGACCCTTTTTCTCCAGCCATGGGCTTCAGATGCACAGGTGTACGCTCAAAATTTCCGTTATGCGGCATTGGGGAATACGCCTGTTGAAATCGCCATGTCCCCCTTTTCCCGCCCGGGAGCATTCTGGAGCGCAGCTCTGGCGCCCCGGAATTTTCTCTTTACCTCCATCATTCTGGCTCCGCTCCTCTGGACGGCGCTCTCATTCCCCTCACTGCTGGTCACAGGACTTCCCATATTAGGCGGTTTCTATGTGCAAAGTTCAGAAGATGTTAAGACACCTCTTCTGCAATATGGTATTGAACTCGGAACGCTCTGCTGGGCGGTATCAATTATCAATTTGGGGCGTCTTTTCAAAGGGGAGTCCCCCTGGTGGAAGTCAAAAGGCAAGTGTTACAGCGGTGCCGTATGGGCCACTGCTGCTGGTGTGGGAGCGGCCTATATCTTTTTCGGATTCGGTTTCAAGTTCGGACTTTACCCGGGAGATCATTATCTCTACAAGCCGGATGCTTCAAAAGTCATTTCATTTCTGAAGAAACATCTTTCTGAAGCGCCTCAGCGTCTGCTTGTGACAGGAAGATTCAGAGGACATTTTATGTTTGATTATCCGGCAGACTCTCTTTATTCTCCTTTCAAAAAGGGAGATTGGCTATTGCTTGACCTTCATGATCCCTTTGAACCGCCCGCTGCCGTTGAACCCCTGCGGCGAAAACTTTACAACGATCCCCGCTGCCGTCCCGTGACCCATGTCAACTGGTATGGAAAACAGCTTGTGCTTGTCAAAATTGCAGAAAAAGCAAATGATCCGCAGGTTGTCAAACTCTTTAATATTCCGGCGGATCTCTACAAACGCACCTGCGGCATACCGATCCCGGTCAATATAAAAGGGATTGAGGGGCGTTACGACGGCAGGATGTTTCATTTCCGCTTAAAAGAAAAACTTCATGCGGATTATGATTTGACCGTCCGGCTCTTTTTCCCTGACGGTCATGAAGAAAAGTTTGAATACACCTGGTTTTTCGGCTTGTTCCCGGCATGGGCGCAAAAACCGGGAACATTGTGGAGTCTGCCGGTAAAATCCGGATTTGTGAAATGTGCGCTGCTTTTCAAAGAGCGTCCGGAATCTGCCTTGTCTTCCAGGCCGGCAGGGCAGGGGAACTCCAAAACTCAGGGCAGGGGGAATTGAAAACCAGCTTTTCACCGGAGTTGGGATGAAGAAATTCAAGTCTGCTTGAATGGAGCGCCTGACAGGGAAGAATCAGCTTCTGTTTATCCTCTTCTGTCAAAGAGTCCGTGCGCAATTTGAGAAAAAGATTTTCATCCACTCCGTAAAGTTTATCGCCCACAACGGGGAATCCGCATGAAAACACAGTTGCCCGGATCTGGTGCATACGCCCGGTTTTCAAAACTGCGGCGGCGAGAGAAAAGCCGCTGCACTGTTCAAGACAGAAAAGCTCTGTCCAGCTTGACTCTATTTTCAAAACTCCGGCAGGCGGACGCTCTCCCGGTGCAAATTTCCGCTTTTTACGCACATTGCTTGCTGCATCATCAAAAAGGAATCCTTTGGCAGAGAGCCTTTCCGGCATATCTCCATGCACCATGACCATATAGGTTTTGCTGATATCATTCTGCATTTTTGCAAGTTTTGCGGCGCACGCCGGCTCCTTGGCGGCAATAAGAAGTCCGGAAGTTTCCCGGTCAAGGCGGTTGACCAGATGGATATCTCCAAAACGTTCTTTCAGCAGATACCAGAGGGTATTTTTGAAGTAGGGACCGGAGGGGTGAACACAGAGATTGGCGGGTTTATCAACCACAAGCAGCTTCTCATCCTCATAAATTACCCTGTAATCCAATGACGCCGGGGGTTCTTCTATGTCCCCTGGACGGTACTCGATCACATCATGGAGTTTGAGGAGATACTCAGGAGCTTCTTTGCTCCCATTTACGGTGATTTCCCCAGAGTCGATCCTCTGCGCCCACTCTTCGGGTGAACGATAGGTAAAGCGTCCGGCAAGATAATTGACAAGAGTCAACCCTTCGCCGTTCCAGGTGACTCCGGTTTTGATGATGCGTTCCATATTACTTCAAAGCCAGAAACAGGATCGCCGTTATACCGCAAGCGATACCGGCGATCTTGAACTTTTCAAGTTTTTCCTTGAGAAAGATAACACTTAACAGCAAAGTCCCGAGAAAACTCATCTGAGCGATTGAAAGTACCACGCCTGCGGCTCCTGCCTGAAGAGATTTTGCCATGAAAAAGACAATCCCGGAGACAAACAGTCCGGAAATTGTACTGAATCCAACAGTCGGAGCATCGGGACACTTGATTTTTCCATCTTTAAGAAGAGCATAAATCAAACCGCCCACTGCCCAGAAGAGGCCGTTGATAAAGACCAATGCCGGTTCTTCAACGCCGCAGAGAAAAGACTGCTTGTATGAAAGTCCCATTCCGGCGCGGAGCAGAGAGGCTGTCACAATCAAAACCATTCCGGTAACGGAGGATTTTTTATCACCCGACATGGCACTGAAAGAAAAAAGCACGATCGCCAGCACTGCTGCCGTCACTCCGGCAAGCTGCATGGGAGTCAGTCTTTCTCCGAAAAACAGCATAGCTCCCGGAACAACAAAAATCAGGTTCAGCCGGTAAATGGTTGAACAGATCCCGGCGCTGAGTTTTTCCATGGCCTCAATAAGCAGGACATTGCCGACGATAGAAAAGAACCCTGCGGCACATCCCCAGATCAAAGTATTGGTCAAATTCGCTTCAGCAGCCTTGAAATCAACGGCGAAAACCATGAGCAAACTGAGAATAACGCCGATGATGGAAAAGAAAACGCCGCGGGACATGGGGCGGTCCGCGAAAAGTTTGAAAATAAAATCGTTGACCGCCGAACAGCCAAGGCAGCAGAGTGCAAAAATGATCGCCATTTTTTTTCTTACCGCACCTTTTCCACTGCTTTTTTGAAGCCTTCTGCGGATCTTTCAATAATGTTTTTATCCACACAGAACGCGGTACGGAAAAATCCGGGAGCGCCGAATCCTCTGCCGGGAACAGCCAGAACGCGTTCTGAAAGAAGCGCGTCAATAAAGATCTGTTCGTCTGCCGTGGGGGATTTGGGGAAGAAGTAGAAAGCACCTTTGGGCATAAAGTATTCAATTCCGGCGTTATCAAGAACCTTTGCCATAGCATCTCTGCGCTCGCGGTAGATATTGAGATCAACCTGGGCTTTGATGCACTTGGAAAGAATCTTCTGACCGACGATGGGAGCGTTGACAAATCCGAGGATACGGTTGCAGAGAATGAGAGCATTCATCACCTCTTCGGCACCGTCAAAGTTGCCGACCGCGATATAACCGATACGTTCTCCGGCAAGAGAAAGATTCTTTGAACAGGATCCCATGATCACAGGGTGGCTGAAAAGTCCGAAGAAGGGGGGGATCTCTTCATTGTCAAAGTTAAGAAAACGGTAGGGCTCATCGGAAATCACATAAATGGGACGACCGAATTCAGCTTCAGCTTCTTTCACCACCGCAGCGACTGCTTCAAGTTCGCTTTCGGTATAAATGCGGCCAGTGGGATTGTTGGGGGAGTTGAGGATAATGGCACGGGTGGATGCGTTGATCGCACTTTTGAAAGCTGCGGCATCAAGTTTGAATCCCTCAAGAGTTGCCACAGGTTTCAGTTTGCCGCCATAGTTTCCGGCATAAAAACCATACTCCACAAAGTAAGGGGAGGGGCAAAGCACTTCATCGCCTGCGGAAAGGACCGCCCGGAAAAAGACATTCAAAGCTCCGGCAGCGCCGCAGCAGACCACGACATTGGCACTTTCGATTTTTTCCTGCTGTTCAAAAGAGATCTGTTCAGCAAGCTGCTTGCGAAGCTCGGGGAATCCGGCATTGGGCATATATCCCATAGCAAAGGGTTGATCGGCAGAAAGAGCGATTTCAGAAAGAGCCTCTTTCACCTGGGGGGGAGGGGGGAGATCCGGGTTGCCCAGACTGAAATCAAAAACATTGTCTGCACCATACTGTTTTTTAAGTTCAATACCGGCTTCAAACATTCTCCGGATCATGGAACTGTTTGCAAGATAACCT
>JAGBWB010000044.1 GCA_017629975.1 Lentisphaeria bacterium | reverse complement strand
TCAATGATCTCGCGCAGAAAGTATGCGCTGGGCTTGGGCGTGCGCTTGAAGTTTTCACGGTCGACGGCAACAAGTCCGAAGCGGGGATGATAACTGCCCCACTCGTAGTTGTCAAGGAGCGACCAGTGGAAATAGGCTTGGATGTCAGTGTGATAGAGCATCATCGCCTCTTTCATGGCTTCAAGCTGGAGCATGATCCAGATGACCCGGAACTGGTCATCAACGGCGGGAACGCCGTTTTCGGTGATCCAGACCGGTTTGTCTGAAATTTTTCCCATGGCATGAACAAAGGTCTCCGGGCAGAACTCCCTCGTCATAGGCTTTTCAGGGATCATCTGAAAGTTGTTGAAGTCAAACTTTCTGCCCATCATGGTGGCTTTGCGGGAGTCCACAACTCCCCGGTGGTAGTAATTGACTCCCCAATAGTCGCAGCTGTTCTTCAGTTGGGGCATATATTCCATGTCAAATCCGGGCAGCACGATCTCACCGGTGCGGACACCGTGGAAAAAGAAGGTGTTGTGGTTCCACTCCTGCATCCGGGCGCAGGTGATATCCAATTCATCATCGGGTCTCAGAGGAACCCGGGGGACATAAGCGTGGGCGGCGGAAACAGGCGCTTTGGAATATTCTTTGATGATTTGAGCGGCGTAAGCGTGGGCTTTGAGCTTATTCTTTTTGGTGATGAAAGTCTGGGGATGGAATGAACCCAGATTGATCTCATTCATAGTGATCCACGAATCGGTCAGGTGGGCGATCCTGGGGACAAGGTACGCCACATGGCGGCGGAAGTGGTCAAGGTTTTCCTCTTTGCTGAATCCCCCCAGTTCTTCAAACCACAAGGGATGGGTGAAGTGCCACAAGGTGACATTGGTGTGGATCCCCGCCTCTTTGAGCAGACGGAGCTGCTCCAGATAACGGTTCAGCGCCGCTTCATCATGGACGCCCTGCGCCGGTTCGATGCGGCTCCACTCAATGGAAAAGCGGTATGCCTGATGTTTCAGCTCTTTGAGGATCCGGATATCCTCTTTGTAAAGCTCCCAGCTGTTGCACGCCATGCCTGAAACCTCATAACCGGGAGTCTTGATTTCAAGCTCCTGTTTCCAGTACTGGCTGTGGATGTTGTTGCCCTCGATCTGGTGTCCGGCGGTGGCGCTTCCCCAGAGGAATCCCGCGGGGAAGGTGTATTCAGGCATCTTGTAAAGGTTCAGCATTTTTCACTCCGTTTTACATGGCTTTCATTAAATAAAAAGAGCGTTTGACGCTGCCCGCCTGTTTGCCTTTGATAAGGAGCGTGAACTCAACAGAGTACTTTTCTTCGGGCACAAGTCTTTCAAGGGGAATGGTGAAAAGCAGATCATTGCCGGTGACGGTTGTTTGAGAAGTGAAAATATTTTTTCCGGCGGCGTTGGTGATGGCAGCTTTGAGACAAGTTCCGTCTCCTTTGACCAGATTCATGTTGATATTGCCCTTGATATTGATGGATCTTTCTGAAGCAAAGTAGTAATCCGCCGTTTTTTCAATGACCATGGCTTTGGGGAGCGTGTCGGTGAAGTTCCAGACATAAGCCTTGCCCTTTCCTGAGAGGGGACGGGCCGTCACAGTGTATTTGTTCTCCCCCTCCTGAGCAAGGTCAACGGGGAGACGCACAGAACCTTTGAGAGAGGAATCATACTGTTTTCTGCCCTCAACGGTGACGGTGACGGCGGCGCCGGGACCTGCTTCAAAGGCGAGAAAGTTTCTGCCCAGCAGGGGTGTCGGAGCAGGGGCAAGTCTCAGGGGAGTTTCCTCAAGGTAAAGTTTCGCGTAGAATTTGGGGTTGTGGGGATCAGACACAAGAGAGGCGTGGGAAAGAAGATGGTTTCTGTTCCGCATGAAGTTGATGCCGATGACAGGTGAAGAGAACTCCTTGAGGGGGATCGCCACTTCGCAGCACCACATGCCTTTGCCGATGAGTGCGGCATGTTTCAGTCCGGGACAGTTCCACTTGATGTCGGACTTTTTTCCCTCAATGGCGATATCGGTGACGCCGTTGATGGCGTTGAACATCAGGTGGCGTCTTGAATTGTGGTCATTTTTTCCGTCGTAGAAGATCTCAACGGAGTCATCGCGCCAGGTATACATATCCCGGTGCTTGTGGTTGCGTGTGATCTTGGAAACATCAGGTTCAATGCTGCGGAACCCCACATAGAGGTATTGCTCATCTCTGGCAAGGAAGATATCTGTGGGGACTTCAGGCTTGTTGCCTGACAGAAGATTCATGTCAGGCACTCTGAAAGCCTTTTTCCATCCGGCGTCACTGAGATCGCCGTCAACTTTGATGGCGGCGGTCCGGGGCGCTTTGAGGATCAGGGGAAATGAGGCATCACTTTTTTTTTTCGCTTCAGCGGCGAAAAACTTCACTTCAGGGAGAACCTTTTCACCCGCAAGAAGGGACTGGAGATATTCACCCATGGTGGCGACGCGCCAGCGGTAGCGGTCAAAGTTGCGGACATCCCAGTCGTTGTTGAAGAAGAATGGCATCTCCTTTTTCAATCTGAGGAGCTCCTCCTGCACCTTTTTACCTGCTTCGCGGACTTCGGCGCGGCCGGATTTGAGGGCTTTGGCGGCAAGCTCATCAACGGTCACAAGATAGCGGAAGTCATCAATGCCCTGGCGCATGGTTTCAAGCTGCAAGGTGGGGATGATCTCTCCATCTTTTCCGGGGTAGATCATGACACTGTCTTTGGCGGAGTGGTCAAAGTCGTTCCAAACGTTGTTGCGGCGGCTGCTCAGGTTCCAGAAGTAGCGTCCCTCCCAGTTGCCGATATACATATTGAATCCGGCGTTGTAGCGGTTGGAGTAGTGGTTTTCGTAGACGCATCCGGTATAGCTGAAAAAGCCGGCCTTGTGTTTTTGGGTGTCTTTATGGATCCTGTTCAAGGTCTTCCGGTCTTTGGCGGCGCTGATGGCGTAAACACGCATATCAAGGTAGGGGGCGACCATCTTGGTGAAATCATCGTCGCCGCAGGTGACGGCGGTGTATCCGCCCGCATCTTTCACGACTTTGAACATTTCGGTGGCATAGCGGAATATTTTTTCATATCCGTGGCAGCCCAGCTCATCAAACTGGTACCAGTAGATGCGGACATTGTACTTTTCTGCGCGTTTGTTGATGGCGCGGATGCAGTCACCGAAAAGTTTCTTGTAAGCGGGAGTGAGCTTTTCGGGATACATGAAAAGATTACCCTCTTTGGAAATGGGTTCGTCAAGGAATCTTGCGATCACATCGGTGAATCCTCTGACCGCGAACCAGCAGACCACGCTTTTGAATCCGGCGGCGTTGTAGGCTTTGAGGAAGTTGTCAAGGCCTGTGGGACGGGGATCCGCAAAGTTCAACTGGGGCAGATCTTTGCCCTGATAGAGAAGTTCAAGGCGTTTTTTCACATCTTTGGTCTGGCGCATGATGGCGCCCATGGGTTTGCTCACAACATCACGCATACAGCTCTGGTGTCCCTGAAGAGCCGAGGTCAGCCCGTAGTCGCGGATGAACTTGAACTGCTCAGGTGAACCGTAGTAACAGCCGATGACGGGTTTGAACTCTTTCACCAGTTTGAGAGAGGTGACGCGGACAACATAAGTAAGAGTACGGGCAGGGAAATTGCCGCTCTTGAAAGAAACTTTGCCCCGGTAGACGCCGGGCCGGGCATTTTCAGGGATCCTGACCTTCAGATAGTAGGCAAGGGCAGAGTCCGCAGGGATATCTTTAGGAGCCTCTTTTTCCAGCAGCTCAGCAATATCCCGGTACTGAAGTCCCACAAACTGAGCGCGCTGGGGCCAGACCCGCAGATAGCGCACTTCAGGAACAGGGAGCGTGGCGCCGTTCTCCGCCGCGGCGGCAGTGGCGGTGACAAGAGTCCCGGGAGCGTTTTTGACGGCGTAGATGGAAAAGGCTTTGCCCTCATAGTGTCCGGGGGAGCCGAACATCACCAGCTGACGGTCGAACTCAGCCTGAGAGGGACGCAGTTTGGGGTGGAGCTGACGCAGATCATCGATCACATAGCTCCGCAGACCTGAATCGTTTTTGTCCGGAGTGAATTTCACATTCTCTCTCCGGGGGGCGGGAGTGATATCCTCATAGGTGGCAGGAATGGTGAATTTGCCCACAGGCGTATCAAAGACGCGCAGGGGACCCTTTGCCTGACGCTGGACATATTTGGCGCTTTTGACAGGTTTGTCAGAAAAAGTGACACTGCCCAGTTCCAGTTCAATGCCGGGGGAAATATACAAGCTGAAGTAAGCCGCCTTTTTGTCAACAGCCATCTTTGTGCTGATGGGGAAGTTGAGTTTTGTATCTCCGGGATTGACCGGTTTGATGTTTTTGCGGACATCTTTATCAAGATATGTCAGCTGCCAGCTGCCGCTCTGGTGACGGCGGTCAATGATGATGTATTTGTAATTTTTCAAGGTGTCGGCAGCCATGGGAATGCGGATCTCGCCGCCCTGCATTTCACCGTGGATGAGGATCACATCCTTTTTTGTTTTCTGCCATCTGACAGTACCGGTGAGCTTTTTACCGGCAAAGTCTTTCAGAGTCAGATCGGCTCCTGAAAGCAGGAGTGCTCCGCATGTCAGTGCTGCGGCAATAAAAAAAACTTTCATATTACTTTTCTCCTTGAAAATATATAAAATCACTTGAATTTATTCACGGTTCTTCTGGATCATGATCTTCTGTTCCAGTTTGATGTCGCCGCCTGCGGCTGTCAGGAGCGCTTCACCGGCGGGGAAATGTTGCCAGTCAATGGTGAAGGGGTTTTCCCCCGGGACAACTTCAATGGTTTTTGTCACTTTTTTACCTTTTGCAGCAGTCACTGCAAGGGTCACATTCCCTTTGTGGGAATTGGAAAAAAGCCTCCCTTTGATACCGTCGGCGGAAAAGTAGTAGAGTGCAACACCCTTGAACGCGCCTGAGATGCGGGGAAGCTCTCTGAAAGAGACCTCATCCACCCACATTTTTCCGATGGTGCCCTGATTGTTTTCTTTCGTATAACCCCAGAGTCCGAAGTAGACATAGGTAAGAGTTTTCTTTACATCTGTGCGGAACTTGATGGGGGCAACGGCGCCGCCCCCCACAGGGATCTTGCCGTGGACGATATTTTTAGTGCCGGGCTGGCGGATCGCCACAGAGTGCCACCGGTGTCCGGACTCCCGGTAACCCTTGAGTTCAAGAACGTAATCCGTGTTGGGTTTCAAACGGAGCACCTGCCGCAGATAGAGGGACCCCCGGGTATTTCTCTTGTCAAGAAAGACAGCGTATTTGCCGTGAGTCTTGTGTTCAGACACAAGTTTCACCACGCCATCCACCTTGTCGTTGCGGTCAATGATCCAGTGTTTGGGGGCGCCTTTGGCATCAAGGCCCTCTTCAAAGGATCCGTTTTTCAGCAGATTGGGCATTTCCGCTGCGCCGGAAACTGC